>JAJRRF010000165.1 GCA_024279735.1 Alphaproteobacteria bacterium | reverse complement strand
CTCGCAGAATTTGAATATCGATTCAATAGACGCTATAAACTTGGTGATATGATCGAAAGACTGGCCCATATTTCCATCTGCACACCCCCTAGAACTGAAAAATTCATAAGGATGGCGGAGAGGATGGCGTAATCAGGTTAAAATATTTAATTTCAGGGCTGTCGATGATCTTCATGACAAAAATGGCATCATGTACATCATGCTGAAACAAATCAATGATGATGTCCCCGTCCATCGGCCAGATGGCAAGCTTTAACGTCATGCCATGTTTTATGATTGTATAGATATAGAGCAGGCCGTGTCCTTCAGTATCTGTTTCAGGCTCAACTTCCAGGCAGGTCATGACATCAGTTTCATTCCATTTCAGCATGGTCTTTACTTCTTTTTGGTTGGTGAGGAAAATGGGACAGAAGAAATAATGCCCGTTGTTATGACAAGGACAGTGACAAGGAAGCTGGGTCTGCTGTGCTGGACTATGGAAAGGGAAAGGTATAGTGCCACTGACAGAATAGCCCCGCTTACAGCGTAAAAAAGAACCGTTTGCCTATGGAAATATTGCAGCAACCTGCCTTGGAGAGAGAGTATCAGCCAAAATAGAAGGTAGAGTATTGCCATGAAGGGCAGGTAAAAGGATAGTTTTGCAGGAGCCAGTTGTAATAGGGTGACTGTCATTGGGTCAGTATTTGCAAACCAGTAAGAGGCAAGCTGGCTTTGTGGTAACACAAAACCAGAAGTGAGGAATACCCAGAGGCAGAGCATGACAGGAAAAAAGGGGGCAAGCAGCCTTAAGGTCTTCTCCTTTAATCTGGGAGTCTTCATTTTTCTGTGGCCTTATGGTTTTGCTGCCTGATATCTGAAAATAATAGCCAGTAACAGGAAATTGAGAACCGCCAGGTAGCGGAATTGCCATAGTATCTTATACAGGTCTTCATGTATCAGTAATTGCAGAAGATAGCCTGTTACCAGTCCGGTTATCAGATAAAAAGCATAGTGGGTCAGGCCAAAAAATTGCAAGGCATAATGTTGCGGCAGGAATAGAAAAATAGCACTGGCAAAGGATATGACCAGTCCGATTATGTATAGGGTGGTGAAATAGTATAGCAAGCCAAAATAGTCTTCGCCGGAACTGAACGTTTCTATTTTTGTCATCATGACGATATAGGAGGCCAGAAGCGCAGGGATGAGAAGTGCCAGGGGCGGACTGATAAAAAAGGCCTGGAACTGGTTGGGCAGTTTTTTTGCTGGTTTTTTAGACATCTTCTTCCTGCCGTTTATCCAGGGAACATTCCCCGCCATTTTTCTTGTGCCACCAACTGACAACCAACGGCGCAAAGGGAATAATCAGGAAAAGTGCTGTTGCCAGATATTTTCTCATATTCATGCCTTTTAATTTTCTGGCGTATCCCCATATAGCATATTGAACGCCGCTTGAGGGTTCGTAAATTTAGTGTATGCAGGAAAAAATATTTTCGCAAGGTTTAGGGCTGACATGCTGCAAAGGCAGGTGTCTGCCCCATATTAATGCTTTTAAAGGGGAAATACTTATGAATTTTGAAAACTATACTGACCGTATGAAAGGGTTTTTGCAGTCTGCCCAGGGGCTTGCCCTGCGTGAAGGCCACCAGAACTTTGCCGCTGAACATTTGCTGAAGGTGTTGCTGGATGACCCAGAAGGCCTGGCAGCCAACCTGATCCGCAAGTCTGGGGGACGGCCGGAAGAGGCCTTGCAGGGGGTTGAGACAGCCCTTGGCAAAATCCCAAAAGTCAGCGGCGGAGGCGCAGGTCAGGTGCATCTGTCTCCTGAACTGGCACGGGTGTTTGAACAGGCGCAGCAGATTGCCAAAAAGGCGGGCGACAGTTTTGTCACCGTCGAGCGCACCCTGATGGCTCTGGCGATGGAAAAGACCGCTGGTACAAAACGCATCCTGGAACAGGCTGGTGTCAACCCCCAGACCCTGAATGCGGCGATCAATGATGTCCGCAAGGGACGGACAGCGGACAGTGCCTCGTCTGAAGACACATATGAAGCCCTTAAAAAATACACCATGGATCTGACCGAGGCTGCTGCCGAAGGCAAGATTGACCCTATCATTGGCCGTGATGAAGAGATCCGCCGCACCATCCAGATTCTGTCGCGCCGTACCAAGAACAACCCTGTCCTGATTGGTGAGCCTGGCGTGGGCAAGACTGCGATTGCCGAAGGCCTGGCACAGCGCATTATTAAGGGCGACGTGCCTGAAAGCCTGAAGGGCAAGAAACTGCTCTCGCTTGATATGGGCGCGCTGATTGCGGGAGCCAAATATCGCGGCGAGTTTGAGGAGCGGCTCAAGTCTGTCCTCAATGAAGTCACCTCTGCTGATGGCGGCATTGTGCTGTTTATTGACGAGATGCACACCCTAGTCGGTGCTGGCAAGGGTGACGGCGCAATGGATGCCTCCAACCTGCTGAAACCTGCCCTGGCACGCGGCGAGCTGCATTGCGTTGGTGCAACCACACTGGATGAGTACCGCAAGCATGTTGAAAAGGATGCTGCTTTGGCGCGGCGTTTTCAGCCTGTGATGGTTCTGGAACCGACTGTACCGGATACCATTTCCATATTGCGCGGCCTGAAGGAAAAATACGAACTTCATCATGGGGTAAGGATTACCGACAACGCCCTTGTCTCTGCGGCCACCCTGTCGAACCGCTATATTACTGACCGTTTCTTGCCGGACAAGGCGATTGACCTGATGGATGAGGCTGCGTCGCATTTGCGGATGCAGGTTGACAGCAAGCCAGAGGAACTGGACGAACTGGACCGCCGTATCATCCAGCTGAAAATTGAGCGCGAAGCCCTGAAAAAGGAAAAGGATGCTGCCTCAAAAGACAGGCTGGAAGAGTTGGAAAAGGAGTTGGCAGGCCTGGAAGAGCAATCTGCTGTCCTGACCGCGCGCTGGGAAGGCGAAAAGGACAAGTTGTCTGATGTCCAGGACATTAAGGAAAAACTCGACCATGCCCGTATTGAACTGGAGCAGGCGCAGCGCGCAGGTGACCTGGCAAAGGCTGGTGAACTGTCTTATGGCACTATTCCGCAGCTTGAGGAGCAGATCAAAAAGGTTGAGGCACAGGAGCAAGAAGGTGTTGACCAAGAGCTGATGGTGGAAGAGGCGGTGACCGCTGACCATATTGCGCAAGTGGTGTCACGCTGGACAGGTGTGCCTGTTGAGCGAATGCTGGAAGGCGAGCGCGACAAGCTGCTGCGGATGGAAGATGAGCTTGCCAAGCGTGTGATTGGTCAGGCTGAGGCCGTGACGGCTGTGTCCAAGGCGGTGCGCCGTGCGCGTGCTGGGTTGCAGGACCCAAGCCGCCCTATTGGTTCTTTCATGTTCCTTGGGCCAACCGGGGTCGGCAAGACGGAGCTGACCAAGACGCTTGCCAACTTCCTGTTTGATGACGAAAGCGCGATGGTGCGGATGGACATGTCTGAATATATGGAGAAACACAGCGTTGCCCGTTTGATAGGTGCGCCACCTGGCTATGTTGGTTATGACGAGGGCGGGGCACTGACTGAAAGTGTCCGCCGCCGTCCGTACCAGGTGATCCTGTTTGACGAGGTTGAGAAGGCACATCCTGATGTGTTCAATGTGTTGCTCCAGGTTTTGGATGATGGCCGTTTGACAGACGGGCAGGGGCGGACTGTTGATTTCAGCAATACGCTGATTATCATGACCTCCAATATGGGCGCGGAATATCTGGTCAATATGGAAGACGGGCAGGAAGTGGAGAGTGTACGTGAACAGGTGATGTCTGTGGTGCGTTCCTCTTTCCGGCCTGAGTTCCTCAACCGTCTGGATGAGATTATCCTGTTCCACAGGTTGCGCCGTGAGGATATGGGCGCAATTGTTGACATCCAGATGCGCCATTTGCAAAAATTGCTTGATGAGCGCAAGCTGAGCGTTGAACTGGACGGGGTCGCTCGCAACTGGCTGGGTGAGAAGGGCTATGATCCCGCTTATGGCGCACGTCCGCTCAAAAGGGTGATCCAGCGTTATGTCCAGGATCCTTTGTCTGAGCTGATCTTGTCTGGCAAGGTGCTGGGCGGCCAGGCCATCCATATCACCGCCAACGCTGATGGCCTGGTGATTAACGGCGACGCGGTGAATGTTCGGGCAGCGTAAGGCTGTGATGAAATGGCAAATCTGAAACAACAAGGGAGGCTTCGGCTTCCCTTGTTGCTTTTTGGTATATTGGTTAAAGCTTTTCCTGGAAAGCGCGCTGCTCCTGAACAGTTGCGCCAAAATGTTTGCGCTGGTTGCCGCACAGCCAGCAGGAACAGGGGTGGGGTGTTTCAGTGACCATGCCCTGTTTTGCTGCACATTCATTTGCATTCCCGCCCCAATAATGACGGCGGTTTTTCCTAAGCCTTGCCCTGTCATGACGGCGCAGGGCGCGTTTTATGGTTTTCATCTTCACTCCTTCGCAAAATGTTTTCTGCAAGCCATTAGTGCATAGTGCGAGCAAATCGAATCGATTTGCGGGTTAAGATATGCGCAATTAAGGGGCTAGAGCAAGGTCGGCTGACCGAACCTGCTTGCATTTTGCTCTAGTTCCAAAGTGTCTCCAGCATGAAGGGGGATTCAGAGAAGGGAGCAAGGGCAACCTCGCCCTGGCCAGAGAGGGTGGCAAGCAATAACCACTTCTCGCCCTGTAGCTCAAAGCCTTCAAGCACCTTGGTTTGCGGGTTGACCAACCACAGCCATTTGACCCCAAAACTGGCGTAAATATCGCGTTTTTCATGTCGGTCATATTTTTCAGTCGAGGGAGACAGCACCTCACAAATCCAGTCAGGGACGGTCTCAAACCAGGCTGTTTCCGGCATGGACGGCAAGCGTTCCCGCCGCCAGCCTGCAAGGTCAGGCACAAGCACATGCGCGCCAAGGTGCAGTTCAGGCTCATCAATGATCCACCAACCGCCTGGGCCGCCATTATCGCCATGATGAAAGGGAGGGTTGATCTTGCTGCCAAGATTGGATGAGGCCAAGGCATGACCAGGCGCAGGGCGAGGATGTGTAACCAGTCGCCCGTTCAATATTTCCGCAACCTTGTTCTGCGGCACAGCCAGCAGGTCGTCATAGGTGGCAGGTTTTGTCAGGGGCTGGGGCATGGCGGCATTCCTCGTATAGGCTCTTTTGGGCAGTATAGCATGAAAATCTAAAAATGGGTGAGGCTCTTGCTGCGGTAGTGTAACTTGAGCTGTGGACTTTCAGTCAGTCTTTCAGGTTTCTTCAGTGTTCCAGTTGATATAAGATTTATTGTTTGCTGCCCATTTTTCGTCTATCTCAACCAAGATTGCGGAGACGAGCCTCATGAGAGAGGCTTCATTTGGGAAGATGG
>JAJRRF010000164.1 GCA_024279735.1 Alphaproteobacteria bacterium | reverse complement strand
TCTCGCAGAATTTGAATATCGATTCAATAGACGCTATAAACTTGGTGATATGATCGAAAGACTGGCCTATATTTCCATCTGCACACCCCCTAGAACTGAAAAATTCATAAGGATGGCGGAGAGGATGGCGTAATCAGGTATACTTATGTAACAGGTGGGCATACAACAATACATCAGCCGAGCTCAAAAGATGATGAGCATTATCTCTTGCCAGCTAGACTGCTTAGCAAATTTAGTTGTCCTCTCTAATAAAAACGAGCGGTGGCAGTTCATAAGATTTGTGCAAAAGCGGGTTTTAGCTTTCTGTCTTACCTTTACAGTTCATCCGTAGCCACGCCCCATCACCCCGCGCCTTCGGTCAGCAGCATGGCGGTGAGTTGGGTGAGGTGGTCGATCATGCGGATATTGCCAGACTTCTTGTCGCCAGCCTTGACCTTGGACTTGGGCATGATGGCATTCTTGAAGCCGAGTTTTTTCGACTCCTTCAGCCGCGCTCCCTGGTGGGACACAGAACGGACAGCCCCGGTCAGGCTGACCTCGCCAAAAAACACACTTTCCGCAGGGCAGGGCACGCTGGAGAGGGAAGAGATCAGGGCGGCAGCCACCGCCATGTCAGCAGCAGGCTCGACAATCTTCAGGCCGCCAGCGACATTCAGATAGACATCATGGGTGCCAAAACGCAGGGCGCAATGGGAATCCAGCACCGCCAAAATCATCGACAGGCGGTTCTGGTCCCAGCCGACCACAGCGCGGCGCGGCGTTGCCAGGTGGGACGGGGCAACCAGGGCCTGGATCTCAACCAGCACAGGGCGGGTGCCCTCCATGCCGGCAAATACCACAGTCCCGGAACTGTCACTGTTGCGCTCGCTCAGGAACAGTTCTGACGGGTTCGGCACTTCCTTCAGTCCCGCGCTGCGCATCTCAAACACGCCAATCTCGTCAGTCGCGCCATACCGGTTCTTGACTGCCCGCAAGATGCGGTAACGGTGGCCGCTATCACCCTCAAAATACAGCACAGTATCGACCATATGCTCGACCACCTTCGGGCCGGCAATCTGGCCGTCCTTGGTGACATGGCCAACAATCACAATTGCGGTATTGCAGTTCTTGGCAAACTGGATCAGCTCCTGGGAACAGGCGCGCACCTGGGACACCGTGCCGGGGGCGGCCTCAAGGGTATCGGACCACAGGGTCTGGATCGAGTCGATAATCACCAGGTCTGGCGGCTGCTGGGTCTTGCGCAGGGTGGAAAGGATGTCGGTGACATTGGTTTCGGCGGCCAGGTCAACAGGGGCATCCATCACCCCCAGACGCTTTGCCCGCAACCTGATCTGGCTGGTGGCTTCCTCGCCTGTCAGATAGACCACTGTCTTGCCCCTGTTGGCCAGGGTGCTGGCGGTCTGCAACAGCAGGGTGGACTTGCCAATGCCAGGCTCGCCGCCAACCAGGGTGGCAGAGCCTGGCACGAATCCGCCGCCCGTCACCCTGTCCAGTTCCCCCAGGCCAGTGACCAGCCGCTCCGGTATCTCAATACCTTTTGCGCCCAGTTTTTCAAGCTTGATGGTACGGCCCGCGCCGCTGGCTTTCTTTTTGGGGCCGCCGCCTACGCCGCCCTGGGTCTTGCTTTCCTCAACCAGCGTGTTCCATTCCTCGCAGGATGCGCATTTGCCTGCCCACTTGCCGCTGACCGCGCCGCAGGACTGGCACACATAGATAGAATTTTTGGCCATTATGATGTGTCCTTGGCTGGTTGGTAGTTGCGGGCGTAACGCCTACCCAGGCTGGTCAATATCTCATAGCTGATGGTGTTGGCCTGGCTGGCAAGTGCGTCAATGGTGATGGTGCTGCCAATAATCTCAACCAAATCGCCGCGTTTTGGCGCAGGGCTGGCATCTGTAATATCGACCGTCAGCAAGTCCATGGAGACCCGCCCGAGCAGCGGACATTTCTGCCCCTGAAAGGCAACGGATGCGCCCTGGTGCCCCAGCCCTGCGCCGAGCTGGCGGTGATAGCCGTCGGCATAGCCAACATCAAGCGTTGCAACAATGCTGTCCCGCGCCATCAGTGTGTTGCCGCCATAGCCGACGGGCTGGCCTTTGGGCACAGTCTTGACCTTTAGCACTTGTGCCTGGAGAAAGGCGACCTGCGCCATTGGGTTTTCGGTATTTTCAACGGGGCATCCGCCATAAAGCGCGATGCCGGGGCGCACCATATCAAAATGATAGTCCTCCCCCAAAAAGATGCCCGCGCTGTTGGCAAGGCAAGCTGTCGCGCCTGGGAAAACCTGGCGGAGCTGGCGGAAATGGTGCAGTTGCGCCCTGTTCATTGGGTGGTCTGGCGTATCCCCGCAGGCCAAATGGCTCATCACCAGGGCAGGGGAAAAATCTGTAAACAGGTCATCATTGGCGGGGTCTGCAAATTCCGCAGGCACCAGGCCGAGGCGGTTCATCCCTGTATCAAAATGCAGCGCGGCGGGGAAGGGGCTGTTGTGCTGCCTGCAAAATCCGGCCCATTCCCGAACCTCAGCCATATCGCCAAGCACAGGGCGCAGGCCGTTGCTGGCTAGCAGCGCGGCGCGGCCTATGGGAAGGCCGTTAAAGATATAGATGTCACTCTGGTCTTGCAGCAGGGGACGCAGCTGGAGTCCCTCTTTCAGGGTGGCGACAAAAAAGGTCTGGCAGTCCGCCCGCTCAAGGGCAGGGGCGACCTGCGCCATCCCGGTGCCGTAACTGTCCGCCTTGACCACAGCGGCGCATTGCGCTTTTGGGCATTTGGCGGCCAACAGGCGATAATTGCTGGCAATGGCCTCCAGGTTGATGGTGAGGGTGGCTTCTGCGGCGGGGCTGGATGTCATGGACTGGGGTTCGTTATCTGGTCAGTGCTGGGTGAATGGCATAATCTACCCCATCTTTTGGACGCAGGCAAGACAGCATTTGGGCTGTTTAGGAGGAAAACAGGGCAATTCAATATCTCAGGTTTTACTCCAGCTTCACGCTCTCACGTCATCATCAGACTTGATCTGATGACCCATCGCTAAACTTTTGGCCTTCAAATATCTTTGTTCTCAAGAGGAGAGCTTTTGAAATGGGTAGTCGTATCAAGTACGACTATGACGATGGAGAGGATCTTGATTGTTCTCACGTCATCACGGGATTTTTTCTATTGAGGGAATGTGGATGTTCCCCGTTCCCCACGTTGATGCCAAACTTTGTCGCCTGAAAATATAGTATTTTTTGCAAGTATCTTTGCATGAACATTGCAAAGGGTTTGCAAAACCCTTCGGACAGGGGAGTATTCAATATCCCGGGATTTACTCCAGCTTCACCCCCCCCACGTCATCATCAGACTTGATCTGATGATCCATCCCTGAACTTTTGGCCTTTATATATCGTTGTTCTCAACAGGAGGGCTTCAGAAATGGGTAGTCGTATCAAGTACGACTATGACGATGGAGAGGATCTTGATTGTTCTCACGTCATTACGGGATTTTTTCTATTGAGGGAATGTGGATGTTCCCCGTTCCCCATGTTCATGCCAGGGCGAACGGGTATCGTTGTGCCAAGATTTGTGTATCAACGTTGCGAAGGTCACCCAGGCGGTGCTGCCGCTGCCACCCCCAAAGTTTGGGGAAATAATTAAATGTATTTAGGGAATTGTCACCGTAATACACTGTAATATAGCTTCACTTCATTATGCCAATATTTAGCGTTCTGCATTAAACAAAACAAAAAGGTATGAATTGTTCCTACCTTCTGGTATGGTCAGCCCAAGATTAAGGAGCAATAAAAATGCAGAATGTAAAAAAATCGTATGTTATCGGTAGCCGTTATGAGGCTTTTATAGCCAGCCAAATTGAAAAAGGTCGCTTCAACAATGCCAGTGAGGTCGTACGGGCAGGGCTTCGGATACTGGAAGACTATGAAGCACGGCTGCAAGCCACCAGAAAGCTTGTTGATGCTGGTGACGCTGATATTGAGGCTGGTCGTGTAACTGAGTATGCCAATGCCGGTGATCTGTTTGATGACATCATGAAGGACGCTGGTAAATAGCATGAAAAAATTGGTTGTCACCAGACAGGCAAAACTTGATTTACGCGCCATCCGTAACTATATTGCACAGGACAATCCTCATAATGCACGGGTTTTTGTTGCCGATCTGGCAGCAAAGATTGAATGGATTGCGCAGGTTGATTTTACAGGTTCTCCCCGTGACCATATCAAGGAAGGGCTTCGGGGCTTTCCATATCGCAACCGCTGCATCTATTACCGTTCCTATGAAGACCGCATTGTCATTGTTCGCGTGGTGCATGGTTCACAAGACATTGCAAAACAGGAATTTGACACATAGTATTAACGCTGATTATTCGCAGAATCTTCATTGTGCAAATCAATGAAGTTACCCTTTCCATAAATGGTTTCCATTTTACGCATTGCCTCATTAATATCATGGGCTTCTATTGTTATACGTGTTCCAAAACACTTTTTTTCATCAGTATAAACAATAGCCTTAAAGGTTTTTTACATACCTATCCCCTTAATTAAGGCTCATATTCATTGTATTCTCTGTTGTTAATAGTTTAGGGAGAATATGACATGACAGAAGACCATAAGAGAGAGCTTTGGGAAGATTTTCCGAAAGATTTACCTGCTTTTGAAGCGC
>JAJRRF010000163.1 GCA_024279735.1 Alphaproteobacteria bacterium | reverse complement strand
CCATACTGTTCCAGAAAAGCAGTGATGCTTAACCCTTTTTGCAATTGAACCGAATTTTGAGCCATATCTATATCTCCTTGTTTTTAAAGAATAATATATTTTTGTGGCTATACAGCGGAAAGGAAGTGGTAATCAGGAAAATTTAAGAAAATGAAATGCTAAATTTCTTTTGATCGCCTTATGACAGGTGTTTTTCAAGGGGGGGAGGGATGTTTTTCCCTGAAGTAATGCCTGGCTATATTTTCAATTTTCAGAAGCCATCTAAACTTAATTTTAATGTATTGGTTGTAAAACATTACATTAGAAACAACTAAATTTTTACATGCCAAAAACAAAAACAGGATTAGAAACATGACAGTTGTGAATACCCTCATTCTCATGGCTTTTCCCGCGATAATGATTTTTGCCGCTGTTATGGACATGTTCACAATGACAATCCCGAACAGGATTATCCTGGCACTGGTTGGCTTCTTTATTGTCCTAGTTCCGTTTACAGGACTGGGGCTGGCCGAAATTGGGATGCATGTTCTGGCAGGGGTTCTGATGTTGGCTATTACCTTCCTGATGTACACATTTCTTGGCGGTATTGGCGGCGGTGATGCCAAATTGGTTGCTGCAACCGGTCTTTGGATTGGTATGAATGAGACACTGTTTATGTACGCGCTGTATGCTTCCATCTTTGGTGGTTTGCTGACAATAGCATTGCTGGCGATGAATAAGCTGCCCGCACCGGCTTTCCTGGTAAAGCATGACTGGTTTGTCCGTCTGCATGAACTGAAAAATGGTGTGCCATACGGGATAGCACTGGCTGCGGGAGGTCTTGTTGTTTTCCCTGACACAATCTGGATGAAAGCGATTGGTGTCTAGTTTCAGTAGACGGTTTACAAAAGAGACTACATTTTTGTGACCTTGTACTTTGAGTGATTTTTAAAGTTTCTGCGTGCATTGGATTGTTTGTTGCCAAAATAAAGCAATTCTTAAAACTATATGGTTATAGATAATGATACCGGGTCACATAAGGGATCTTGTTTTCACAGCGAAGACAATCCCCAATTGGTACAGTGTTTTGGCTTGGCACAAGAGCCTGAGCCTTATGTGATTTAATATCAGACATAATCATGAATGAAAATTTTGGGCAGTTATTTTTCCGCCCCTCATATGGAGCAAGTCATAATCATGAATCCACGAATGATGGCCATTGGCCTTTCTGTCGTTGCCACAGGAACAGCAGTATTTCTTCTTAAGGGTATGGGAAAACCTGTCCAGCAGGTTAAGGAAGTTACCCTGGTTGAGGCGCAAGTTCTGGTTGCCAACAAGCATATGCCTTTGGGCGAGCGGATCACAGCTGGCCATCTTGAATGGAGAAACTGGCCGAAAAATGCCACTGAAGGCTTGCTGACAATGGAAATGAACAACAAGGCCATGCAAGATATGGTTGGCCGTGTTGTCAGGCGGGAAATGGACAAGGGTGACCCTATCCGTGTCAAGAACCTGATCAAGTCTGACCAGGGCGGTGTTATGGCAGCTATCTTGCCAGCAGGAATGCGCGCCATTACCCTGACAGTAGAATCTGCATCCAGCGACAGTGGCCTTATCCTGCCAAATGACAGGGTTGACGTTGTATTTTCTTCCGGCAGGAAGAGTGAAACATTGATGCAAAATATTCGTGTGCTGGCCATCGGCCCTGAATTTGATGTCAAAAAGGGTGAAAAGGTTCTGACAGGCCGCAAGACAGCCAGTCTTGAGCTGAAACCGAACCAGGTCGAGTCCATCACCACTGCCAAAAGAAAAGGCACAATCTGGTTGTCCCTGCGCTCTATCCAGGATGCCAACAAGTCCCCAACCGAGATTGAGGAAGAGGAAGTGACCCGCGATACCATTACCATTACACGTTTTGGCCGCATTGAGACAGTCGACAGTGTAGATAGATAATTCCAATAATGGATAAGGTAACTTATGTAAATTACTGTAAACCCTTTGTCATTGCGGACTTAACAAGTTCAGGATGACAAGGGCGTGTAAATAAATCAGTATTTTATGAAGTCGCAAACGGGAGGAACATCCTGTTTGTGAAACCTGAAACCAAAGTAAAAATTGTAGTCCCAGTAGTATGCAGCTTTGTTCAGCGTTGTTTTGTGAGTTGATGAAGAAATGTAACTAAAGGGCAAATATAATGTTTAAGATCAGGTATAAGGCGTTTGCAATAGCATTGCTTGCGTGTGCCAGTCTTGCGGGGCATAGCAATGTCTCAGGACTGTCAGGAAAGGCATGGGCCAACAGTGTGGATAGTATCCAGCACCAGTCCATCATTAAAATTCGTCATGGCGACAAAAAATCCAGAAATATCAAGATTGGCCTGAACAAGTCAACAGTTGTTGAACTTCCTGCGGCTGTCAGTGATGTGCTGGTCTCAAATCCAAAAATGCTGGACGCAGTGGTGCATACCTCAAAGCGTGTCTACCTTATCGGGATGAAGGTTGGCCAGGTCAATGTCTTCTTCTTTGACAAGAGCGGGGCACAGATTTCCACACTGGAAGTCAAGATTGAACGTGATGTTGCCCAGTTACGGAATACACTGAACCGCTTGATTTCAGGATCAAACATTTCTGTCGAGACTATTGGTGACAATATTATTTTGACTGGCAGTGTAAGGAATCCAGCTGATGCGACAAGAGCCAAGGACATAGCGCAGCGTATGTTTATTGGTGTATCGGAACAGAATAAACAGACTGACGGAGGTTCTGAGGGTGGACGTGTGATGAACATGATTGTCGTCCAGGCCAAGGAACAGGTCATGCTCAAGGTGATTGTTGCCGAAATGAGCCGTAAGGTTGCGAAGGAACTCAAAATACAAATGAGTAGTGCTGTTTTCTCTGGGAATATTGCTACTGGGCTTATCAATACGCCATCTTTACTGCCGGGTACAAGTGCCTTAGCTAATGATAATACTCCAGCTGTTCTCACTGGTATTAATACGCTATGGAATTCAGGACGAAATCAAATAACACAGAATATAAAGATGCTTGAGGAAAATGGTCTGGTCAAGACTTTGGCTGAGCCAACATTGACAGCCCTTTCTGGGGAGACAGCGAAGTTTCATGCTGGTGGTGAATTTGGTTATCCTATCTCTAGCGGTGTAGGTTCCGACAGGACGTATAGCATTGAATATAAAAAATTTGGAGTTCAGCTCAACTTTACGCCTGTTGTGATGTCTGAAAACAGGATTTCCTTGAAGATCAAGAGTAATGTTAGTGAGCTTAATGACACAATAACTGTTGGTGATTATACTGTGCCAACCCTGTCACAACGTGAAACAGAAACCACAATTGAGCTTCCCAGTGGTGGATCCATGGTAATTGGCGGACTTATTCAGGAAAGGATACGCCAGAATATTGACGGTCTTCCTGGATTGAAAGACCTTCCTGTCCTTGGAGCTTTGTTTAGGAGTTCATCTTTCCTGAAGGAAGAGACAGAGCTGGTTGTGATTGTGACACCCTATATGGTTAACCCTGTAGCCACAAGCAAGCTTGAGTTCCCTGGTCGGGGTTTTGCCCCTGCATCAGATGCCAAACGTAACTTTCTTGGCAGGATGAACCGGGTGTATGGACACCGAAAGGAACCGGTCAGGCGCGGCAGGGATGATCTTGGGAGATCAGCACGCCGTATCAACCCTTTGACGGCAACAGGCTTTATCGTTGAATAAATCATATTGAGGAGTATGAAAAATGGGAATGGAAATGAGAGGAAGCCTCAATATGTTGCACCAGCATAAGTCTGGGACATATAAAGGTTTTGGAACGAAAGTTATCGCCGTATCACTAATGGCACTGGCACTTGCCGGCTGTAGTGACAGGGCAACAAAAAGCCAGGGTCACCTGATGGGGTCTTACCCCAGGGCAAATCACCCAATTGTGGTATCAAAAAAACTGATAACACATTCAATCCCGGTATCAAGGCAGGACTATAGCCTTGGCCAGGGGCATTATCATGGTCTGAAGCAGTTTGTCCGCTCCTACCGTGACCAGGGAAAAGGTGTCCTGAAAGTCAAGGCACCCACAGGAACGCCGAATGAGACAGCAGCTTTCAGTGTGATGTCAACCGTCCGTGAAATTATCAGCGGGGCAGGGATTCCTGATGAGGCTGTGATGTTCACACCATATTCCGGTGGCAATGACCCTGAAGCACCAATCCTGTTGGAATATACGGGGTATCAGGCGACACCTTCGCCCTGCGGAAACTGGACGAAAAACCTGTCAGAGACCAGAAGGAATATGCCGTACCCGAATTTGGGCTGTTCTTTCCAGAACAATATGGCACGGATGATTGCCAATCCGCGTGATCTTGTTGAGCCACGGGGTATGGGTGAACGTGATTCAGAACGCCGTGATGTGACATATGGCAAATATGTCAAGGGTGTAGATACCACATCTAAAAAATCTGGAGACCAGAACTCTAGCTTGGTAAAGGATAATAACTAGTCATGACTGAATTTGGAAACGGACAAAATGGGTCAGCCGGGAATACTCCGGCTGGCGGAAACATGGCAGTAAAACCTGTACCGCATATCTCGGTGTAGGCTTTCT
>JAJRRF010000162.1 GCA_024279735.1 Alphaproteobacteria bacterium | reverse complement strand
GCATTTGATCCAGAACAGTTGTTACAATGTCCATGAGTTCCTCCGTTTTGAAGGATTGATGTCGTTTACAACACCATCTTCCCACAAATTGAGGGCTCACTTATTTTTTTGTTGGGTGAAAACTGTCCGAACTATTGAAGAGGTGTGTGTTTTCTGGTCTGCCTGAACACAGGTTTATCCTAAAAGGCTCAAAGAGGCAAAACGCTCAGGACAAAATCATTCACATTATCTGCAACCACGCCCTTTGTCATCCTGAACTCGTTTCAGGATTCATAACCCCGAATGTCCACTACTTTATCACAGCCGCCAACACAAACCAAGACCGAGGCAGTCAGAACTGCTTTCCGCCCCTCAGTTCCTGACGGGCAAAAAAACAGACTTCAGCACGTTTGGATTCTGAACTAAATTCAGGATAACAAGCAAAAGAAGCACGTCATGACATGACATGACATGACATGACCTTCGCCCAAAAGCATCACAACCACACAATCCCCCAACTTTTGTGCCACCACGGACAAAAAATGTTACAAGCACTGGACATATTTGTAAGGGGAAAGACATGGGGCAGGTTATACTGGGGGTGGACGGGACGCATTCGCGCAATGTGACGGCGGTGCTTGGTCCGACCAATACGGGCAAGACCCATCTGGCAATTGAACGGATGCTCGGGCATGAAACGGGCATGATTGGCCTGCCGCTACGGCTGCTGGCGCGTGAGGTCTATGACCGGATTTGCCAACGGGTTGACCCGTCCCAGGTTGCCCTGATTACAGGCGAGGAAAAGATCAAGCCTGAAGAGGCGCGCTTTTATGTCTGCACAGTGGAGGCGATGCCCCGCGACCTGCCTGTCGCCTTTCTGGCAATAGACGAGGTACAGTTGGCCGGGGATGCAGAACGCGGCCATATCTTTACCGACCGCCTGCTGCATATGCGCGGCCAGAGTGAGACCATGTTGCTCGGCGCGGCCACCATGATGCACATCCTCAATATCGTACTGCCTGGCATTAATGTCATTACCCGCCCCCGCCTGTCACAGATCAGCTATGCCGGTAAAAAGAAAATCAGCCGCCTGCCCCGCCGCACCGCCATTGTCACCTTTTCCGCCAGTGAGGTCTATGCCATTGCTGAACTGGTTCGCAGGCAACAGGGCGGCGCAGCTGTGGTGATCGGCGCATTGTCGCCGCGCACCCGTAACGCCCAGGTCGAGCTGTACCAGTCGGGCGAGGTCGATTATTTGATTGCCACCGATGCCATTGGTATGGGACTGAACCTTGATGTGGACAATGTCGCCTTTGCTGCCACCCGCAAGTTTGATGGCCGCCGTTTCCGCGACCTGTCCCCTGCCGAACTCTCGCAAATTGCAGGGCGCGCGGGACGGCACCTGAATGACGGCACTTTTGGCGTAACGGGGGATGTTGATATTTTTGATCCCCAGCTTATTGAACAGCTTGAGACCCACAGCTTCCAGCCCATCAAGGCATTGCAATGGCGCAATAACAGGCTGAACTTTTCTTCCCTCAAGGCCTTGCTCACCAGCTTGTCTGTCCTGCCCAACAACAAGGCTCTGATCCGCTCTGGGCTTGCCGATGACCTGGCTGTGCTGGAAATTCTTTCCACTGACGAGGAAGTTATTCACAACCTGAAAAACAAGCGTCATGTCCAAAAGCTTTGGGAAGTCTGCCAGATGCCTGACTTTAAAAAAATTTCGATCAATGCCCATGCAGAACTTGTCAAAACGGTATTTATGTTCTTAATGTCCCCAAAGGGACGGATTCCTGAAGACTGGTTTGCCCGCCAAATCTCTTTTGCAGAGCGGACAGACGGTAATATTGACAGCCTGTCACAACGGGTTGCCCATATCAGGACATGGACCTTTGTATCACACCATCCGGACTGGCTGGAAAATGCAGATTATTGGCAGGAGCGTTCACATGAGATAGAAAACAAGTTGTCAGATGCACTTCACCTGTGCCTGACCAAACAGTTTGTTGACCACAAGACCAGCACCCTGTTACGTAAATTGCGAGACAATGAAGAACTGTTTGCAGAAATCGGGCATGATGGTAAACTCTATGTCGAAAACCACGCAGTCGGAAAAATATCAGGTTTCAGGTTTGCACCACTGAACCGGAACCAGACAACACAAGGTAAGGCAGCACGCAATGCGGCAAGCAAGGTGCTGACACAAGCAATGATCCAAAAAGCAGAAGAACTCCTCAAGGCATCTGATGCCAGTTTTGTCCTGACACGCACAGGCGCGATCACCTGGAAAGATGAGGCGATTGGCAGGCTGGCAAAAGGCGCAAGCCCGCTGTCCCCAGACATTATCCTGTTTGCAGACGAATCTCTTCCCGATCCGCAAAAAGGCCAGGTCGAGGAAAAGCTCAAGACCTGGATCACCAGCCATATCGAGACTGTGCTGAACCCTTTGGTCAAACTCCAGAAGGCTGAGGAAATTTCAGGTCTGGCAAAAGGCGTTGCCTTCCAGATCATTGAAAGCCTTGGTTCACTCAAGCGCGAAAGCATTGCCAATGATATCAAGCAGCTTGACCAGACCGCCCGTGCCCAGTTGCGCAAGTATGGTGTACGCTTTGGCGCATTTAATATCTATATCCCTATTCTGCTGAAGCCCGCTGCTGCCGAACTTATCCTGCTGCTGACCAGCACATCAGAAAACCCTGCCGATGAGGAACATGCCTTTCCTGAGCCGCCCGCTGCCGGGCTGACCTCCGTCAAGGCTGACAAAAGCCTGAATGAGCGGCAATACCGCGCCTGCGGCTATCATCTCTGCGGCGAACGGGCTGTCCGTATCGACATGCTGGAACGGCTTAGTGAAATGATCCGCCCCCTGCTGGCCTATAACAGGGACAAGAAGACCCCCTTGCCAGAAGGCGCAACCGGATTTGGTTCTTTCCGTATCCAGACTGACATGCTGTCCATTCTCGGCTGCTCTATGGATGAAATGACCAATATCCTGAAATCCCTGAATTTCCAGATGAACAAGCGGGTAATTCCACAAAAGAAAAAGAAAATTGATACAGCGCAGGAATTACAGGTCAGCAAGGCCGCAGCTGAAATGCTCTCGCCTTACCTCAATATTTCAGGCCTGTCGTTTGAGCCTGAAGTGGTTGACCCTGACGCTGAAGAAGAAGTGCTGTATGATGAACTGTGGAAACCGCGCCGCAAATATAACAACAATAATCAAAATAACCGTAAAAAACCCGACCAAAGAGCAAGGAATGGTGCGAGGCCAGGACGTGATGGCAAGAGGCGTGACGGCGGCAACTTTAAAAAAGATGGCTATAAAGGCAAAAAACGCAGCAATGACCGTGGCAGAAATAATGCTGGCGGCGGCAAGGGCAAGCAAAGTTATGGCTCATCCCGTCCCAAGAAAGTTGCTGTGATGGATCCTGATTCGCCGTTTGCCGCCCTGATGGGCCTGAAAAATGACCTGAAGGACAAACAAAAGAAGAAGTAAACCATTATGAGTGATGACAAGGTTGAAAAGGTACGTCTTGACAAGTGGCTGTGGTTTACGCGGCAGGTCAAGACGCGCAATCTTGGCAGCCAGCTGGTCAGCCGTGGCAAGTTCCGCGTCAATGAGCAGCCCGTCACCAAGGCCTCTTACGGGGTCAAGGAAGGCGATGTCATTTCCGGTGTCATCCATGAAAAATTGCGGGTGCTGAAAGTGGTCGATATTGGCGCGCGGCGCGGCCCCTATGAAGAGGCAAAGCTGCTCTATGACGACCTGACACCTGTGGATGAGCTGGAAACCTTCTTCCCGCCGACCCAGCCCAGGCGGCGCAGGCGGGTTGATAATCATGCCCGTAACGACCATACTGGCCGCCCCACCAAGCGCGACAGACGCGAGCTGGACAAGTTTACCAAAAACCAGGAGTTTGAGTGATGACCTGGGTGGTGATGGAGTTTGAATTGCGTTGGTTTGCTGCAAGCTCCGTTACTTTATTTTCTTGCAAATATTAAGTATTTTTAATACTTGTCCTTGCAAAAGGATTATATTAGATAATATTAACCCTATATACTGCACATGATTGAGGCATGAGGTCTTTGGCGACTTCCAACCCAGACATGATGCAATTCCTCGACCTTTTGCTCCCGGATAAACGTTATGACCTATGTCGTTATTGATGCCTGCGTAAAATGCAAACATACAGACTGTGTGGAAGTCTGCCCTGTTGACTGCTTTTATGAGGGCGCAAATTTCCTAACCATTCACCCCGACGAATGTATTGACTGCGGTGTCTGCGAACCTGAATGTCCTGTTGATGCCATCAAGCCGGATACCGAGCCAGGCATGGACAAATGGGTTGAGATCAACCTGAAATATTCAGAAAAATGGCCAAATATCACCATGCAAAAACCGCCCTTGCCTGAAGCCGAGGAGTTTGCAGAAGTGAAGGACAAGTTTGACAAACACTTTGATCCGAATCCAGGTGAAGGCGATTGATCCTTGTCAAAAACTATATTTTAAAAAACTAACTCATCATTTGGTTAATCCCCTTAACTGGGGATAAAAACGGCAAGACCCTGTATTTATGCAGGGTCTTGTTTGTTTTTAGCTGTTCTGGCAGCACAAAATCATAGCCCCTAAGCCTATGAAGATAAAGCTATTTGTCCCAAAAGGTTTAAAAACAGTTAAAAATGTGCTATAGCTACAACAGCATGAATATACTCTTAACAGCAGGCCAATAAATCTAGCCATCATCTTCAGGTCTCAAAAACTATGTTGCGTGTGTTTTTTTGACTTTCTACCTAAATTTAAGCTAAATTGGTTGATAGAATGATGCTTATTGAGACCTTGACCAACCCCGAGGGTATATCTCATCTAAAAACAATAATGCCACCGAGATAACTGTTCACATAAATACGGGGCAAAATTAAATCCTAACCTGTTTCTCCTGCCAGAAACCCAAGACTTTAGGATTGTTTTGCCTTGCCTGTTTTTGACCCGTTTTTTGGGTGCGAACACTATCGACATGATTTATAAAGAGAGACCTAAGCATGGCTGTTAAAAAAACCGTACAAACAAAAAAAGGCTTCAAGACAGGCGAATTTATTGTCTATCCAGCTCATGGCGTAGGACAGATTACCAGCATTGAGACAGAAGAAATTGCTGGTTGCGAACTTGAACTTTTTGTCATCCATTTTGAGACTGACAAGATGACCCTTCGCGTCCCAACCTTTAAGGTTGAGGAAGTTTGTATGCGTAAACTATCAGACAAGTCAATCACAAAAAAATCTCTCGACACTCTGAAAACAAAACCGCGCGTTAAAAGAACCATGTGGTCTCGTCGCGCCCAGGAATATGAGGCCAAGATTAATTCTGGTAACCTTGTGGCTGTGGCAGAAGTTGTCAGGGATCTGTTTCGCGGCGAAAACCAGCCAGAGCAGTCCTATTCAGAAAGACAGCTCTATGAACTGGCTCTTGACCGTATGGCGCGTGAAATTTCTGCGACCCAGAAGCTTGACCAAAGGGAAGCCCTTGACAAGGTGACAGACATTCTTGTGACCAGTGCTGCCAAAGCCAGCAAGGCTGCCGCTGCCAAGAGTGCTGCTGAAGATGACAGCGACAATAAAGCTGTTGCCTAAACCCAGCACGCCACATAATCAATAAAGAAAAGGCTCTCCTGTTTTGGAGAGCCTTTTTTCTTGTGCAGCAGGTTTGAAATTTCAGTCAGGACAGTTCTTTCGAGCGTTTTACCGCTGCCTGCACAGCCCTGTCCATCAATTGCCCCATACCGTCCTTCTCATCCATCAGGACATTCAGAGCCGCTGCCGTTGTGCCCCCTGGTGAGGTCACATTCTCACGCAGAACAGACGCAGCCCCATCGCTTTGCCGCAGCAATTCACCTGAGCCTGAAACTGTGACATTCGCCAGTTGCCGCGCAAGATCCGCAGGCAAGCCCACCTTTTGCCCTGCCGCCGCCATCACCTCTGCAAGCAGGAAGATATAGGCAGGCCCAGAACCGGAAACAGCTGTCACTGCATCCATCATCGCCTCATCCTCGACCCAAGCCACCTCTCCTGCTGCTGCCAACAATACCGAACATATGGCCGTCTGCTCGGAACTGACATAGCTATTTTTACAGGCCACACTCATGCCGCGCCCAATAGAAGCCGGCGTATTTGGCATCACCCTGACCACAGCTCTGTCCCTGCCGACATAACTTTCCAGAGCCTGGATATTTTGTCCCGCCGCAATTGATATGAAAAGGCATCCAGGCTGGAAAACAGTGTCAATAGAGGCTATAACTTGTTGCATCATTTGGGGCTTGACTGCCAGGATAACAATATTCGGATCATGGTTTTTAGTGCTGCTGTCAAAAATCTTGATATTTTTTTGCTGCATCAAGACCTTCAGCTGGCTTGACGGGAACGGCTCAAGCACCAAAATCTGTTCTGGTTTCAGACCAGCGTCCAGCCAACCAACCAACATCGCGCAGCCCATCTTTCCAGCCCCCACCAGCAAAACCTGTTCATCCATCCTGATCATGGACATCTCCCTTCTCTCGTTACCACAGCACGTCTATACTGGCTGCCCATAGAGCAACCAAAGGCTAGGCATGTCAAGATTTAAGAAGATATTTTAGGCCCGGCCCTGGGTTTCAAACATAACAGAAGCCATCGCATCCGGCGCATTTTTTCCTGCCCAGATCACATATTGGAAGGCCTGATAATAGCGTTCACAAGATTCGAGTGCTGCCTGTAACAGGGCTTCACATTGTTCAACAGAAGGCTGGCTATTGTTAAGCATCAGCCCATGACGGAACATGATAAGCCCTTCAGAAGACCAGACATCAAAATGACCAATCCACATCTGTTCATTAATCTTGGCAACCAGACGGTACACTTCGGACAACCTGCTGTCAGGAACTTTTAGGTCAAAGGCACAGGCCATATGCAAGGCTTCAAGATCCTGTCGCCAGTTCAGGGAAATATGGTAGTCACACCAGTTGCCCTCAACAGCCAATGTGAGTTCCTCTTCCACAGCCCGCTCAAACGACCAGTCATGTGAATTTGCAATTTGCTCTACCAGGTCAATCGGGTTACTGGCAGGAATAAAGTGGTGTTGAAGTAAGGAGCCCATGAAATTTCCCTCTGCTTGTCTGTTTTAGGTAAAAAGGTTGCACTTTTGAAAGGTCGCTCATACTACAGCATTCAGCTGCACCTGCCCTTCCCAAAATGTTTTATGATCTTAAAACACGCAATTACTTAACCCAAAAGCTGCAAACTCATTCCTCTTGGTGTCCCTGATAGTTACCGGGTGACAAGCCAGGAAAGAGGTACTCCGATTCGATTGCCCAAAGACTAGACGATACAGAATCATCATGACAAGATGCTACTATAAATTGTCCACGATATATTTTCCACCACGACTTTTGCCTTGTGGATTTGATGGCCTGCCCTATAGCTGTAGGCCTCTCCAGCTTAGCAAAGCAATCCTTAACAAATCATTAATGCACCACAGTGTCGTTTCTGCAACAAGAAATACACTGGGCTTAAATTTTATCCCAGAACACAGAAAAACTTGGCATTATCACACTTCAAGACAAGCCACATGACAGGCAGATACCAAAATATTATGACAAGATGACAAACGGGTCTTGCTGTTTATAAAATGATGTGCTAGGGATTGCGCTTTAATGGCATGGGGGGCGTAGCTCAGTGGGAGAGCACTTCGTTGACATCGAAGGGGTCACTGGTTCAATCCCAGTCGTCCCCACCATATTTCATTAAAAACTTTATTTATCTAACATTTAAGTATGGGACGTTGGTTTGCCAATACGCAGGTAAACCCATTCACAGTCATGAAAATTAAGAATTCTCTAAAATCCCTTAGAAACCGTCATCGCGACAACCAGATTGTGCGCCGCCGTGGCCGCCTCTATATCATTAACAAGGTCAATAAAAGGTTCAAGGCGCGCCAAGGATAAATTCTGGTTGCTGTCTTCCTTGCCATCATTAAAAAACTTTTGGTCACAATTGAAGTATATGGATAGTGCAAGTAAGTGGCTACACATGCGGGTTAAGATATGCGCCATGTAAGGGCTAGGGTAAGGTCTACTGGCCTAATCTTGCTTGCAAACTGACCTGGCAATCGTTATCCAGATCCGTGGCTGTAGTCCTGTGTCATAAATTCCACGTAAATCTCAATTATATTGCACACTGGCTCAAGAAAGTTTGCCTGGCATTTTTGCAATCAGATAATTTTCTAAGACGTAAATTCTCTTTATACATATGCACAGTTGTATAAAATACACTTGTATAACAAAAAACAATAGACTACTAATCGTTAAAGAATCTGTGATATGAGGCGTTTCATATATCAGGTTTCCTTCCATCGGCTTATTTTCCGCGTTCCGATTTCTAGATATTTATTCAACCTGATAGTTAGTTTTGTGTTGCAGGATGATACAATTAACAAGGGTCTGGGGTTATGCGGCGATTTCTCTCTATGTATGCACATCATAAAAATATTGTTAGCCTGACATCTGTCATGTTGCTCTCATTGGGTTTTTCCGTAAGTGCCAACAGTGCGCCAATCTTCCTTAAAAAGGATCTGGCTGGGCAGACGGCATCCTTTCCGCCAACAAAGAAACTTACACTGATCCCTGACAATTTCAACTTTTCCCAAAAGAAAACCTTGTTAGGGCGGCTCTATACCAAGCTGCAAAAAGTGCGCTCCAAAGAAAATGCCCAGCAAGTGTCTGATGCGATTGAACAGCTCTGGCTGACCTCAGGCAGCGACCATATTGACGTGCTCATGAACAATGCCCTGCTGGCAATTGAGGACAAGGATTATCCCAAGGCAGCCTATATCCTCAGAAAGATCATTGAGCTAAAGCCAGGATTTACTGAGGCCTGGAACAAGCGCGCCATGGTCTATTTTATGGCAGAAGATTACCATAATGCCATGATCAACCTGCAACAGGTTTTGACCCTGGACTCAAAGCATTTTCAGGCCATCAATGGTATGGCCAATATCCTGCGGGAAACAGGACATAAAAAGGCTGCTCTGAAAGCCTATCAAAAGCTTTTGTCGATTAACCCACACCTGCAATCTGCCATTGAGGCTGTTGAGACCCTGAGCCGTGATGTCAAGGGACAGAAGACCTAAAAAGTCATCTGGAGCAACCGCTCTTTAGGCATTGTAAACCCGCTTGCAACCCATTGGTTCTCAAGCCGTTTCAGGGTCTCGCCCAACTCTCTTCCGCTTTTACCCCCTTGCGCAATCAAGTCTTTCCCGCTGACTGGAAAAACAGGATGCTGCCAGGCTTCGACCCGTGCCAACACAGCCCGAAACCTGTGGTGTTGCGACGAAGGCGCGGAACAGTTCAGGGCGGCACGTAGAACAAAAACCCTTACAGCCTCCACACCCTGAAAATAAAGCAGTTCCCCCAGCCTGCCACCCACAAAGTTTTCCGTATCAACAGCTCTAGAAAACCATTCCAGCCGCTGTTTTTCCTTGTTGGAGAGCCGCAAACGCCTGCCTATAATCTTGATATCTTCAGGGATATGGATATATAGGGCTGCCAGCCTGAAAAGTGCGTCCTGCTCCAGTCCCAGGGCACGTTCTGTAGCAAGCATCGTCACAAAGCGGGAAAGACACGGGACCTGCCCCACAATTTGCAACAGCAGGCCGCTTTGGTACAGGACATGGGTCGCCTTTTCGGCCTGGACAGCGACCAAAATTTTCAGAAGTTCAACATGGATACGCTCGCCAGAAACCTGGCGTAAACCAGCCCCGCCACGTATACAGGCCTCAAAGCCGACCTGGTCTATATCCCCGACCCCATATTGCCCATAGAAACGAAAGAAACGCAGGATACGCAGGTAATCTTCTCTCACCCGCGCATCAGCATTGCCAATAAATGCGATCCGCCCCCGCTCCAGGTCAGGCAATCCCCCCAAAGGATCAAACAGGCTGCCATCTGCATCTGCGTAAAGCGCATTGATCGTAAAGTCCCGCCGCGCCGCATCCTGCTCCCAGTCATCTGTAAAGGCAACGACAGCATGGCGGCCATTGGTTTGCTCGTCCCTGCGCAGGGTCGTAATCTCAAAAGACATCCCCTCAATCATAAGGGTGACGGTCCCGTGGGATATCCCTGTTGGCAGACACCTGATCTCGACCGCCTTAGCCAGAGCCATAACCTGCTCTGGCAGTGCTGTACCTGCAAAATCAATATCAGAAATGGGCAGGCCAAGAAGGGTGTTGCGCACTGCCCCGCCAACGACACGCGCCTGAAAGCCCCCCTCATGCAGAAGGGAAAAAACACGTTGCGTTGCACTGTCAGCAAGCCAGTCTACCTGAGCCAAGTTTTTTTCTACCATACAGCCTATGGTATAGGCTCACCCCCCTAAACCTCAACCATAAAATTTTCATCAAATTTTTCATTTGGCTCAAAAGGGATATAGCCGCGCGGATTACTGACGACACGGACACCCTCAATGTCATAGTCAGCACTAAAATGGGTATGGCCATGTATCCACAGTTTTTTCGCATGACGCGGCACCCAGCCATCCATATTGGATGCTGAAGAGGTTGCCCTGATCCCTTTTATAAATTTCTCAGGCACAGATCGCACACTGGGGGTATGGTGGGTAATCACCACATCAACCTGCCCCACGCTTTCCAGAGCTTCACGGGTTCTGTGATGATAGACCAACTTGTCAGCTCCCTTCAGAACCCGATCCTCCCCGTCTACCCTGATCAACTTATGGTCTTTAAGGTTCTCTTCTGCATAAAGCTGTGCCTTTTTGGGGTCATTGAGCAAGTTATAGTCTGTCCAGAGCGTGGCACCAAAAAAGGAAACGCCATCAATCTCTGTCACATCATTTTCAAGGAAATGAACCCGCGTCCCCTTGGTCTTTTCCCTCATCTCATTGGTCAGGGAAGGCATCGCATAGCCATGATATTCATGGTTTCCCATGACATAAAGAATAGGCCTCTCAGGAAAACTCTCCAGAGCCCAGTCAATCCCCTTGCCTGCCCTGTTAATGTCCCCTGCCAAAACCAGTACATCGGCATCCGTTTTTGGCAAGGTGAATGCCTTGGTCTCAATATGCAGGTCACTCAAGATATGAAGTTTCATAAGGGAAGGCTCCAATATTTCTGTTTACATTGAAAAAATGAATATCTAGCCTGCCCACAACTGTTTTGCAAGTTCCAATTAACCGCAGTCATAAAGCTTACCCTGCCCACAATACACCCCATAAAGCTATAAGGAGACCCCATCAGATAAGATATGGAACAGCCTTCAGCGGTCAGGTTGAAGCTAATGGGTTAACCGGGGAAACCTCAGAAGCCAAATCTACATTGTCTGCTTGCTGATAACGGACTGGCAAAGCCAAATCACCATTGGGTGCAGCAGGCTGTAGTGGCTGCCCTGTTCCTGTATTATGACCTTGCACAACTGCTCCAGCATGTTCTCCCTGTCCTGTAACCAGAGATGCCTCTTGCAGAGCCTGCGCCTTTTTCTCCTTAAGCTTTACCTTCAGGGATTTGCGGGTAAAGATAGAAAAACTGCCAAGGAAGCTCATGACAGCCTCATTATCCATTGGTTCTCCATAGAGAAAACCCTGCCCATAATCGCATTCAATAGAATGGAGAAAATTGACTTCCTCAACAGTCTCAACGCCTTCAGCCACCAGAAACTTTCCCAGCTCATGAACCATGGCCACCACAGAACGCAGGATAATCTTGCCATCGTGCTCCAGGCTGACCAGCTCCTTGTCAATCTTGATAGTGTCAAACGGAAACCTGAGCAAATAGGCCAAGGAAGAATACCCTGTACCAAAATCATCCATTGACAGGCCAACACCCAAAGCCTTGAGCTCTCTCAATATTCCGCCCGCCTCTTCGGGGTTTTCCATCACGATCGTTTCCGTAATCTCTAGCCTCAGCATCGAACTGGGTATTTTTTTACCTTCCAAAATCTGGCTGACATCACTGACCAGCTCTCCCCTGAACAGTTGGCGGCTAGAAACATTGACACTGACAAAGACCGGTTTCTTTGGATCCTTAAGCAGCCTGTTCCATCCAAGGACAGCCGTTGTCGCACTTTCCAAAACATAGAGTCCTATCTTGTGGATCAGGCCATTTTTTTCTGCCAGCGGTATAAACTCTTCTGGACTGATAACACCCAGACGTGGATGGTGCCAGCGCAACAAAGCCTCAAACCCGACAAGCTCATCACGGCTCATCCGCAAAATGGGCTGGTAAACGATTTCCAGTTCATTACTGCCTATGGCCAACCGTAGGTCATTGAGTAAGGACAGGTTGTTGTCCTCATTGTCCCGCATCTCATTCCTAAAGACCTCAATACGGTTCGTTCCCCCATGCTTGGCGTGGAACATGGCAATTTCAGCCTCGCGGAACAGCTCTTCATGATCAATCTGGGTTCCGTTATAGACTGTGATCCCTATAGAGGTCGTCAAGGCAATGTGCTGCCCGCTGATAATGATTGGCTCTTTCAGGGACTGTTGCAACCCTACCGTAGTGGCCATAACCTCATCCTGGTTGGCCTGGGCATTCAGCTTGACAGCAAACTGGTTTCCACCCACACGAGCCAGCGTATCCTGTGGCCGCAAATGATCTGTAATCCGGCGGGCAACAGTCAGCAGGATCGTATCGCCAATACCCATACCAAAACTGGAGTTAATACTTTTAAAGCGGTCAATATCAATAATGATAACAGTTGGCGGCATGTCCCTGTTTTCACGGGTTAGCACCAGAGCAGTTGACAACCGGTCCAGAAAAAGTTCCCTGTTGGCCAGGCCTGTCATATTGTCTAACACACTATTATTTTTCAGCCTTTCGCTGCTGCGTCTGGTATCTGTATCATTGGTGATCAGGCCAATGCAACGCAGAGTACGGCGTGTCCCGATTTCCTGACTGAAGGCTTTCAGGTCAAACCACAGATAGGAACCGTCAGTACGGCGCATCCGAAAACTTTCACAAATGTTCCCGCCCTCGTTTTGCTTGATGTCTGACAACAGATGGGAAAATTTATCCCGGTCTGAAGGGTGCATATAACCAAGCCACTGCTCCCTCTTTTTAATACTGCCCCAGGCAAGTCCCAGGTTTTCCTCTATTTCACGCCCAACCGTGACACGATCTTTTTTGATATTCCATTCCCAGACATGTGCCTTGGCAGCTTCAAGAGCCATAATTTTCTTTTGCAGTGACCCTGGCGGGGTTCCCTCAAGAAACTCGGTATGCTCAAAGGCAAACTGGGTGACCAACAAGCCAATCAGAACCAGGAACAACATCAGGCCAGCATTCAGTACTGGCGGGATAAAATCCCCCTGCAAGACACCGTTCACAGCCATCATCCCTGCAAACAGCCAGACCATAAAAAGAAGCCATGTCGGCATCAATGACATCGCCCTGCCATGACCGGAAAAAGTGAGGTACAGTAACAGGAAGCCTGATGCCCCAACCGTTCCAAGGAGTGCGAGCCTGGCAAGCCCACTGCCAATCTGGGGTTGGAAACTGGCAAACACAACCAGGCAAAGCAAAGCTGCGATCCATAACAGAAAACTGTAACGTACCCACTTATACCAAAGGCTGATCCTCAAAAACAAGTAAAGAAAAATCGTCAGGCTCGCAGGTATCGCTGCCTCCGTAATGCCCCGGTAAACGGCGTTATGCTCCGCCGAAAGGTTAAACAATTTACCCCAGAAACCAAAGTCAACACAGAAATAGGCCAGTACACTCCAGGCCACCAGGGCTGAAGCAGGAAAAAGTACCCGGGGATTTGCAATAAAGAGTACAGAGAGCAATAGAGCCAGCAGGCTTGTAATGCCAAGCAGAATGCCATTAAACAGCACAATATCCCGTCGCTTCTCCTCAAATGCAGAGCTTTTCCATAATGAAAGGTCTGGGAAACGTCCCTTTGTCAACTCAGCTACAAATGTTACAGTTGCACCTGGTTCAACAGTCAGCCTGAAAATATCCGTCTGATCGCTCTTGACAGCCTCAGGGCGAAACCCGACAGACGGGGTCACTGCCAATATGCGCCTGCGGTCAAGGTCTGGCCAGAAAATTCCTGACCCCATTATATTGTACCGCTTGGCAACCAGCCAGCGTTCCATCTGCTGGTCTGTAGTATTCTTTAGGGCGAATACGACCCAGTTTGGCTTGGCAGCCCCAAATTTACTCCCCACGACCATACGTTGGGATATACCTTCGGCATCAGCAGCCGTCCTCACCTGTATCTGTTTGCTTTTGCCAAGATAAAAATCACCTTTTTGATTGATATCAATCCGGTTGTCAGTCGAGGCTTTGCCAAGCCCCTTTTCTGAATGCTGCTTCAGCAAGATTGGCTCAAGGGCAAGTACTGGCGAGAGGGAAAAGACAGAAAACAGCACCCCGATAACCAGGTACATTCCAAGCCGAGGATAGGTTGAAAAATTTCTATAAAACGCAGCATAAAGACGAACAAAACAACCTGGCAAGGCCATATCCAAAAAACCCAAACATAACCTGGCTTCGCTCATATACCTATTCCCAATTGGCCGCCGTTGACATCATATATCATAGGCCACCCCATAAAAGGTTATTGTCCCTGACCCCATAATAGTCCAGAGCCTACAACACGATCCGCCTGAATATATGGCATGTTTGGGACAAAAGTCTGTTTTTTCTACTTTTGGTTCTCATCCTTAATTTTTGCGAATAAGAAATGATCCTGCCAGATGCCATTAATTTTGAGATATTGCCGTGCCAGTCCCTCAAATACAAACCCTGTCTTTCTCAGCAATTTTACAGAAGCAATATTATCCAACAGACACGCAGCTTCAACACGGTGCAGTCCCTGCGCATCAAAGGCAAAGTCACAGACCAGCCTGACTGCCCTGGTCATATATCCCTGTGACGCATAGCATTCCCCGATCCAGTAACCCAGCACACAGCTCTGTATCACGCCCCTGCGAACCTGTGTCATGTTCAGCCCCCCTACCAACGAGCCTGTCTTGCCATCAAAAATCAGGAAGCAAAAGCTCCCCCCCTCAAGCCTCTGTTTTTCATAAAATTTGACACGGCGACGGAATGAACTTTTTGTCAGTTCATTTTCCGTCCAGACAGGTTCCCAGGGCTGCAAAAAAATCTGGCTTTGGTGGCGCAAATCAGACCATTGCTGGAAGTCATCAAGTACAGGAAGCCTCATGACAATACCTTGCCCCTCAAGCACAGGACTTTTTTCTTGAGATGCTGAAGCCCAGAATATCACACACCCTGTCCTTTACAGTTCTAGAGCAAAATGCATTTAATTTCGATCATTTTTTGCTCCAGAGTCCCTATTGGTCGCATACTTTAACCAGACAAGCCGCAGGCGACTTGTCTTCATTATGCTCGAGCTGGCCTGTTCAGACAGCCCTTGAATGAGTCCTGACATAATCAGACAATTTTCCAAGGTCATTGGCCAAAACCACAAAACGCTCTTCCATATCCTGTTGGTGACGAATTTTTTCAGGAATACCGGGATCCTGACCAATGGCCTTCTTCACAGCATCAGGAAACTTGGCAGGATGGGCTGTTGCCAGGGTCAGCAACGGGACATCATCCGCTATCTTCCGATCAACACGCAGTCTAATGGCCGCCCCTATCCCAACAGCACTATGCGGGTCTGCCACATAGCCATTGCTCTTATACAAGTTTCTAATGGTTTGTTCTGTGGCCTGCTCATCAATTTTATAGGCTGAAAAGAAAGCCCTCATCGGTTCAAGTTCAGTTGCGGACAAGCTAAAGCTTCCCTTGTCGGCAAAGTCTGCCATCAGTTGTTTCACCCGCCCAGCATCACGCCCGGAAAGTTCAAACAGCAGCCTTTCAAAGTTACTGGAGACCTGGATATCCATGCTTGGGCTGGCCGTTGCCACCACACCCTGCGGCTGGTATGTCCCCTCATGCAAGGTACGAGCAAGGATGTCATTGACATTGGTCGCGATCACCAGTCTCTCAATTGGCAGCCCCATTTTATGGGCGACAAACCCAGCAAAAATATCGCCAAAATTACCAGTCGGGACAGAGAAAGCCATTTTACGATCCATAGTCACCCCAAGAGCGGCAGAGGCCGTGAAATAATAGACCACCTGCGCCAGGATACGCGCCCAGTTAATGGAGTTGACCCCAGCCAGCTTGATTTCATCCCGAAAATCAAGGTCATTAAACAGCCCCTTCACAAGAGCCTGGCAGTCATCAAATGTACCCTCAATCGCAATATTAAAGACATTACTCTCGGTCGGCGTTGTCATCTGCTTGCGCTGCACGTCACTGACCCGGCCATGAGGGTGGAGGATAAAAATATCTATTGCATCCCTGCCGCGAAATGCTTCGATTGCCGCCCCGCCAGTATCGCCTGATGTCGCCCCAACGATGGTGGCACGTCTGTTTTCTTTTGCTAGGGCATTGTCCATCAGGCGGGACAAAATTTGCATGGCAACGTCCTTGAACGCCAGGGTCGGGCCATGGAAAAGTTCCACCAGCCAGTCATTATGGTCAAGCTGAACAAGAGGTGCAACAGCGTGGTGGTCAAAACTGTCATAGGCCTGCTTCAGCATTTCCCTAAAACTGACCTCATCCAGGTCTTCACGAACAAAGGGCCACATAACCTCAAAGGCCACATCAGCATAGGGCATTTTGGCAAAACCCTGAATGGTCTCTATGGACAGTTGTGGCCAGCTTTCCGGCACATAAAGTCCGCCATCACGCGCAAGCCCAGCAAGCAGGACATCGTTAAAGCCAAGAACTGGCGCATCGCCGCGCGTACTTACATATTTCACGTTTTTCTCCAAAAAAACTTATATCAACCCTTAGAGCCTGACTAGATATCCAGGCTGACCCCCAGCAAACTATTACTCTTTGCGTCCCTGGCCTGCAAGATATAATCCAGTAATTATCAGCAATGTTATGGCAAAACTGAACCACGTCATCATATAGGTAAAATGGCTATTGGCTGGCTTCAGGATCGTTGTCCCTGCCATTGGCCACTTTCCTGCATGGTCCTTTCGTTCAAGGTCGATGGAAAAGGGCAACACCACCTGATACCCTGTACTACCCTCCCTGCTATGAATAGAAGAGCTATTGATGGAAGACAGCACAGCCTTGCCCCCAAAACTCCCCAGTGTCATATCTCTGAGGGAACGCCAAAAATATTCCTTTTTTTCCGTATTGTTCTTGGGCGTAAACCGAGAAGGCTTCTTCTCCAGCCCCATCCGCAGCAGCCCAACAACCTCAACCTTACCATTGGGCAAGGGCAGGCCTTTTGCCGATGCTTCCGGGCGGTTACCTGGAAAAAATCCCCGGTTCACAAAAACAAAAAAACCTGTCTTATATTCAAGTGGCGTATAGAGGAACCAACCAACCCTGCCCTTTTGTTGGCCAAAAAAATACAGCTGGCGGCTGTGGTCATATTCCCCAGTCAGGCGGACATGGCTATATTCTGCCTTGTTCAGTCCCCCTATAGCACCTTTAACCTTCTCTATAACAGCCGACAAACCAATAGGTTCTGCCTGACCATTTTGTTCTATCTGGGCAAGTATCCCCTCTTTCCACGCCATACGTTTCCACTGCCAAACCCCCAGGCTCACCAGTACCAAAACCATAATACTCGCCATTACCAAAACAGACACGGTATTTTTAGTCATAAACAGACCTTAACAAAACAAGCTAGAGAAAGAGATGCAAAGACCGATTTGGCATCTTGCTGAACAGGCTATTTGACTAAAGATCAGTATGCCTGCCCTCACGGGCATCACGTACAAACTGGTTATTGACCCACCATCCCTTCAGGGGACGCAGCATCAACAAGGGCAGTATAATTGCAAGCGGCAACCAGATTACCGCATGAAGCCAGTATGGCGGTTGGTACAGGACTTCCGTCACCATGGCTCCCCCGCCTACAATCAGCCCAGCTATCAGCATGATAAAAACAGCGGGGCCATCAGCACTGTCGGCAAAGTCATAGTCCAGTCCGCATTCAGTGCAGCCCTTTTCCAGTGACAGATAGCCTGAAAACAGTTTTCCCTCACCGCATCTGGGACACCGCCCCAAAACACCTGTCCGCACTGTGGAAGGCAGGGGCTTTTCATTATTCAGTGTCATCACTTACCGCCCATAATCTTTCATAAAAAAAGGACAGTCCCAAACGAGACCGCCCTTAATGTTGCGTGATACTTCATTGTTTTACAATTTAGTATGTTGCCGCACCCTTCATTTAATGAGGGCCAGAACCTGCGCCCAGAACATAGATCACAATAAACAGGAACAGCCAAACAACATCTACAAAATGCCAGTACCACGCAGCTGCCTCAAAACCAAAGTGATGGGTCGGGGTAAAATGTCCCTTCAGTGATCTTAGCAGGATGACAAACAGAAAAATTGTACCCACGATCACATGAAAACCATGAAACCCGGTTGCCATAAAGAAGGTCGCCCCATAAATATTGTCGGCAAAGGTGAAACCGGCATGAGAATACTCAATAGCCTGCAACACGGTAAAGATCAGGCCGAGGGCAACAGTAAAGACAAGCCCCCAGACCAGACCTTTGCGGTCACCCTTTACGAGGGAATGATGGGCATAGGTGACTGTTGCGCCTGAGGTCAACAAGATCAATGTATTTATCAGTGGCAAACCCCATGGATCAAAGGTCTTCACACCTTTTGGAGGCCATACGCCGCCAATAAAGGCTTCACGCATATACTGGACACTGTCAGCTGGAAACAGTGAGGTATTAAAGTAGGCCCAGAACCAGGCCACAAAGAACATGACTTCTGAAGAAATGAACAGGATCATGCCATACCGCAAGTGCATCTGAACCACAGGCGTATGATGCCCCAAATGTTCAGCCTCGTTCGTGACATCAACCCACCAACGAAACATCGTGAACAGCACACCCAGAAGTCCAATGAAAAACAGGTATGGTCCTGTCATTCCAAACAGGCCGCCATCTGCGGTTTTCATCCATACAATGCCACCTATTGCCATTAAAAAGGCACTGAGCGAACCAATAAGAGGCCATATACTGGGGTCAACCAGATGGTAATCATGGTTATTTGCGTGTGTATCAGACATTATCCTACTTCTCTCCCTTTTCCCCCCAATCACAGCAAGGGACTATTTTTATAATTTTAGTATTATACTTCGGTGATCCAAAACCCAAATTTCAGCAAGCTTTTTTATGGGCTGGCTGGAATTTGGCCTTCAGGAAATCTGATGCAAGATAACGCGTTCATTTTCTTGCTGTTCTATTTTCAGTCCAACAGTTGCTAGTCGGCAAAAATTCGCGAAATCCATTGCCAGGCTAGCATGACAACAATAATTGTATTCAGGACAACAAGCCCCAAAATCCAGAACTTGATAATTTTTGGGCAAGGTGTACAAGGCTGACATTCGGTACTCTGCTTCACATCTCCATCTTCATCGCTCATAATCTTCTCCCTTTTAAAATGACATTATAAAAATATCATTACAGCATATACCTTTTTTCTCCTGCTATCTTTGCACCTTGTCAATTGTCCCTGCTACAGTCTGCACGTCTTCCTTGACTGGGAAAAATGTATAGGACAACGTAATTTCCCTAATCATGGATGTCTCTGGATCAGTCGCGATCTCAGGATCAACATAAAAACTGACTGGCATATCGGCAGTCTCTCCAGGCTTAAGAGTTTGTTTCGTAAAGCAAAAACAGGCGATCTTGTTAAAATAACTTCCTGCTACCAATGGTGTGACATTAAATGTTGCCGTTCCAGTCACTTCCTTGTCAGTCAGGTTAACAGCCTTATAGTGTGCCAGCCTGTTCTCCCCGATTTTCACAACCATCTTTTCTTGCACAGGCCTGAATTTCCAGGGCATGTCCTTTGACACATTTGCATCGAAGCGGATAACAATTGTCTTACCCAGAACAACGCCCTCATTCTTTTTCGCAACCTGGGTCGTCCCGCCATACCCCGTTACCTGACAAAAAATCTTATAAAGCGGTACCGCGGCATAGGCCATGCCGACCATTGCCACTACAAACCCAGCGACGGAGAGAGCAACCACATTATTCTTTTTTTCTCCTGAACCAGCCATTCTGCTTTTCCAAACTATAACTTAGAACACATTACCAAAAAAAAGGAATAAGGCTCATATTGCTCACCCTGAGCCTTTATTTCTACGTGTGTCCTAACCAAACACACAGGCCATCATTTTTTCGGGGCAGGAACTGCCACCGTAATATCAGAAGCCTTTTTGAGGGAAGCCTGCTTTTTTTTAATGTTCTCTGACAATCGCGTAATAGTCGTAATATAAAACAGGATAACAAGAAAGCCCAAAATTGATGCAATCGCGACAGACCGCTTGTGCCTGTGACTGGCCTGCTTTCTGTTCATTGGCTCAATGTCAGAATAATCATCCATACCAACCGTATTTTTCTTTGCGACTTGTGTCATGACAGGTCAGCTCCATATAAATCTAAAATTCAACATATGCTCTATCAGTAAAACGGCATAGAGAAGGAAAAGATAAAAGATTGAGAATTTAAACAGCTGACGTTCATCAGCAGGATATTCTATATTTTTTCGCGGTTTATAGACCCGCCAAGCCAATAGCATAAAGGCTCCCCCTGCAACCAAAGCCGTCACCAAATACAGCAGATCAGCAAGACCTGTCACAAATGGCAAGATACTCGTCGGCACAAGCACCAAAGTGTAAAGCCAGATATGACGGCGGGTGACTTCAGGCCCTGCGGTCACAGGCAACATCGGAATTGAGGCACGTTCATAATCTTTTGAACGGTACAGAGCCAATGCCCAGAAATGGGGCGGAGTCCAGATAAAGATAATTAGGAACAGGATCACACTGTCCAGCGAAACACTGCCTGTGACAGCTGCCCAGCCCACCATTGGGGGAAAGGCACCAGCTGCACCACCAATAACAATGTTTTGCGCCGTTCTGCGCTTCAGCCACATGGTGTAGAAAAAGAAATAATAGACAATGGTAAAGCCCAACAAAAATGCCGCCATCCAGTTAATAAGAACGCCAAGTGTCAGGACAGAGCCAACAGATAACACAGTCCCAAAAGTCAGGGCTTCGCCAGCTGGCATCGCGCCGCGCGGTATCGGGCGGGAAGCTGTCCGCGCCATAATGGCATCAATGTCGGCATCATACCACATGTTAAGTGCACCAGATGCCCCAGCACCAATAGCAATACAGAGCAAGGCAACAAAGCCAAAAACAGGATGGATGTCACCAGGAGCCAAAACCATTCCGACAAGGGCTGTAAAGACAACAAGCGACATGACACGGGGCTTCAGCAGGGCTATATAGTCCTTGACTTCACCAACCTCATCCAAACCTGTCTGTATATCACTCATATTTTCTTCCCAAACAAAGCCCTGCAATCCAGCCAATTCCTTAAGTGCCTAAACACTAACGGCTCAAACTCCCACTGCCCTAAAGGTCAGCGACCTTTTTTCTTTGGATAAGGGCAACCACCACGCCAAAAACAAAAATCACAGTACGACTTATATCAACCCCTATCCCAGATAAAAACTGCCACATTGCATAACCATCAGGGTAATCAACTATTCTTCTAGGCATTCCCTCCGCCACGATAAGGTGCTTGAAAAAGAAAGACAGAGCCGTACCAGACATCGTCATCCAAAAATGGATTTGCCCTATCAGTTCATGGTAGCGCAGACCTGTTATTTTTGGAAACATATAATACCAGGCAGTAAAAAAGAAAGACATAACAGCGATGGACAAAACAAAATAAGCATGTGCCTGGAAATAGTAATAATCAGACACCCCCGATCCAGTGGCACTTCCTTCCTTCATCAATACTAAAGCTGACAATCCCCCAACCAATGCAAAATACCCAACACCAGCTATCCAAAGTACAGGAACTGAAAGGCGAATCACTTCTCTCCTTTACCTCAATATATCTCCAGAAAAATATCGAACCGTTTTTATTTTCAGGCTCTCCCATAAAGAGAGCCTGAAAATAAAAACTTTGGGCGGCGCGTATCGCAAACGCCGCCCAAAAATTTGGTAGCTGCCTAGCCCTTAAAGCGCGGCAGGTTATCATAAGAATGGAAGGCAGGCGGTGAAGAGACTGACCATTCCAAAGTAGTTGCACCTTCACCCCATGGGTTGGCAGCAGCTTTCTCTTTTTTCATAAAGGCAAGAATAACGCCAAAGATAAAGATCAGGACTGCAAAGCCGCCCATAAAGGCACCTATTGAGGAGACATAGTTCCAGGCAGCATAGCTGTCAGGATAATCGGCAATACGTCTTGGCATCCCAGCAATACCCAAGAAATGCTGTGGGAAGAAGGCCAGGTTTACACCGATAAAGGTGACCCAGAAATGAATATGCCCAATGGTTTCGTTATACATATAGCCTGACATTTTAGGAAACCAGTAATACCATCCAGCAAACAGCCCAAACACCGCGCCCATTGAAAGCACATAGTGAAAATGAGCCACAACATAATAAGTATCATGCATCGCCCTGTCGATACCAGGATTGGCAAGAACCACACCGGTCACACCACCAACAGTAAACAGGAAGATAAAGCCAATCGCCCAGACCATAGGAACAGTAAAGCGAATGGAACCGCCCCACATTGTCGCAATCCATGAGAACACCTTAACACCTGTCGGAACAGCAATCACCAGCGTTGCCCCAAGAAAGTAGGCCTGGGTATTTACACTGATACCTGAGGTATACATATGATGCGCCCAGACGACGAAACCAACCGCGCCAATGGCAGCCATGGCATAGGCCATGCCCAGATAGCCAAACACAGGCTTTCTGGAGAAGGTTGAGACAATGTGAGAAATCAGGCCAAAGGCTGGAAGGATAATGATATAGACTTCAGGATGCCCAAAGAACCAAAACAGATGCTGGAACAACACAGGATCACCGCCGCCAGCAGGATCAAAAAAACTGGTCCCAAAGTTACGATCCGTCAACAGCATGGTTATCGCGCCAGCCAGAACAGGCAAGGCCAGAACCAGCAAGAAGGCTGTAATCAGGATAGACCAGACAAAAAGAGGCATCTTATGCATTGTCATGCCAGGGGCACGCATATTAAAGATTGTCGTAATGAAGTTGATCGATCCCAGGATTGAGGATGCGCCCGCCAGATGAAGCGACAGGATCGCAAAATCCATTGCAGGCCCAGGCTGGCCACTGGTCGAGAGCGGCGCATACATCGTCCACCCACCGCCAACACCGTTTTGTCCCGCAGGCCCCTCTACAAACATGGACAGTACAAGCAATGTCAAGGCAGCTGGCAAAAGCCAGAAAGAAATATTATTCATTCTTGGGAACGCCATATCAGGCGCACCAATCATAAGCGGAACCATCCAGTTACCAAAACCGCCAAACAGGGCAGGCATGATCATAAAAAAGATCATGATAAGACCATGAGCCGTGACAGCAACATTAAACTCATGCCCTGACGGGAAGTAGTTCATGGTTGGCTCAAGCAATTCGTAGCGGATCATCATGGACATCACACCGCCAATAATACCGCCAACAAGGGCAAATATTAAATAGAGCGTACCAATATCCTTATGGTTTGTTGACATCAACCACCTTTTCCACCCTGTCGGGGTGTGGTGGTCTACTGCATGTGCGTTAGCTGACATTTTTCCTCCAAAACTTATCGTATTCTTGCAGACATCAAAACAATGCTGCTATTATTTCAATTATTTCACGCCTGACAACCTGGCTGTCCTGACACCATACTTAAGACCACCCTGCCTGGACGCAAATTTCTTGGCAGACTCGAGTGATGCAAATTCTTCTTTCGCCTTGACCAGCCAGGCAGCATAATCCGCATCACTGACCACCTTTACCATAATTGGCATAAAGGCATGATCCTTGCCGCACAGTTCTGAACACTGGCCATAATATGTGCCAAGCTTCGTAGCCTTGAACCAGGTTCGGAGTAAACGCCCTGGAACCGCGTCAGACTTAACCCCAAAGGCAGGCACTGTCCAGTTATGCAAGACATCACTTGCAACGATATGAACCTCCACAACCTTGTTGATTGGAACAACAACTGCATTATCAGTTGTCAGTAGACGGGGCTGCCCTGGCTTCAGGTCTTCATCCTTGACCATATAGCTGTCAAACTCCAGCTCTCCCTGATCCTTGTAGGAATAGCTCCAATACCACTGGTTTCCTGTTGCCTTGATCACAACATCCGGTTTCGGAAAGCTATATTGCTTATAGAGCAGACGGAACGACGGGATCGAAATCACCAGCAAAATAATGATTGGTGCAATTGTCCATGCAACTTCAAGCAGGGTATGATGGGCATTTGTTGAAGGTATCGGGTTTGCACCTTCCCTGAAACGATATATTGTATAAAGCAACAAAACTGTTACAAAAATCGTCACAACCGTAATCAGGTAGAACAGAAAGGCATGAAAACTATGGATGTCTTCAGCAACTTCGGTAACAGCTCCCTGAAACCCAGTCTGGTAACTCACAGGCAAAGTGCTCTCTGCCAATGCACCCTGAACAAACAACAGGACTACAAACGAGAAAAAGGCAGTTGCGAATACTGCAAATGCGAAACCCTTTCCCAACTTCAAGGACTTACAATCCATAAACAGCTCCATATATCATTATTCTGTTAAATTTATTCGTGTTATAGGTAATTCCACTCAAATTTACCAGATTTTTTTAACGCCAACCCTAGTAAAAAAACATAGAAGAACCATAGGCATATCACTTTATGGCACAAATCCTTTTCGTTACACAAGACATAAAAGACAAAAACAACTAAAAACATCACATATAACCCTAACAGAAAAACCCCGCAAAAAACATAGCAACCCATTGAATTTTATTGTTTTACTCCTTAGCTGTATTTATTCTGAAGCACCTGCCCCATAAAAAAACTGGCTGACGAATTTCCGCGATACAATGAAGCCCTGAGAGATTGTGCGGCATAGTGACACTATAATACTTCCCCCTCTTGATTTTCCACCCTCCATATCCTCAAGCACCAAAACGCTATTTAAATCAAACCCTTCCCAAGGATAGAGTCTTGCCTCCAGGGACGCTGACCATGACCCACACTTCACGAAACACCTAAAATATCACAGCCATTCCAAAGAAGTTTCCAGCACGCAAGTTGCGGCCATTAAACACAACGTATAAAATGGCCATATTATTGGCACAGAGTGCTGACAGAAAACTCACCAAAGCAAGATAACCAAAACAAACACATTTCAACTCTATTGCCAGGTAACCAACATCCCATGCCCCTTCACAACAGTTGCCGAAAATCTTACTTACAGCCCTTTACCAACACTATTGGCTCGGCTTTGGCCAGACAGTTAGCACTTGTCCTGCTGGTCTCAACAGCACCTTTCAGCTCTCCAGCCTTTGCTGGCAAGAATGGTGAGAAGGTGGTTGCTGTTCATGGCGAATGGGAAGTCATCTGTGCCAAGCCCCTTGGCGCAAAAACAGAAAAATGCGGTGCTGTCAGCAAGGTCAAGGCTGCCGACATTCCGGATGTTGGCTTGGTTATTACCTTCATGAAAACCAGCCGCAATGACAAGGTTTTACTACGCATCAGGGCACCGCTTGGCATTTTGTTGCCAACAGGCCTGGGTCTCAAGATTGATGACAAGGATGTGGGGCGGGTCAATTTTGTGCGCTGCACTGTCAGTGGCTGCATTGCCAATGTCTTCATTGATAACAAGCTGGAAACCAAGTTCAAGAATGGCAACACAGCCATGTTTATTATCTTCAAGACCCCAGAACGCGGCATTGCCATCCCCATTTCCCTCAAGGGTCTGACCAAGGCATATACAGCGATGAAATAGGTTCTGTCCTAGCGTTCAGCCTGACATCCCCGCATGTTCCTGGCCTGCGACAACCACCTTCTGCATCACTGATGGCAAGGGCTGGCCAGCAAGCCTGTCTTGCTGAACCCAATACAGCTTCCCATTCCCTGATGACTGGCCAATTATAATTTCATCCTTTTTCCGGTTCAGCGATACTGCAAACACCTGTAGGGTCAGGTGAAAATGGGTAAAGACATGCAGGACAGGCTTTTCCAGCAAAACCCAAGATGCCTGGAACGGGGCATCTTCCTCCAGTTCTGCTATACTGCGTGTTCCTTCTGCCCATTCCGTTCCAGGCACTTCAGCCATTTTGGCAAGCAGCCCCTTGTCAGGCCGCTTGCCCAGCAGGATATGGCCATCACTGCTAAGCACAAAAAAACAGGCTCCGCTGCGGCGTGGTTTCGCCGCCTTTTTCTTGCGACGTGGCAATTCTGCCACCACACCCGATGCCAGAGCCTGGCAATGACACGAGACCGGGCACAGCAGACAGGACGGCGACCTGGACGTACAGACAACCGCGCCAAGATCCATCATCGCCTGGGCATAGTCCCCTGACCTGTTTGGCGGGGTCAGTTCAGCCGCATACCCCCTCAAGGCTGGCCTACTGTCAGGCAGGGGCAACTCCACCCTGAAAATCCGACTCACCACCCGCTCTACATTACCGTCTACCACAACAGCCCTTTGACCAAAAGCTATGGCAGCAATCGCCGCGCTGGTATAAGGACCAATACCAGGCAACTTCAGTAACTCCGCTTCACTGGCAGGAAAAATGCCACCATAGTCCTTCACCACAGCTATGGCGCACTTATGCAGATTTCGCGCCCTCGCATAATAGCCCAGACCAGCCCACTGGGTCAGGACATCATCCAAGGAAGCCTCGGCCAGCATCCCCACAGTAGGCCAAAGCTCCAGAAACTTTTTAAAATAGGGGATCACCGCCTTGACTGTGGTTTGTTGCAACATCATTTCAGACAGCCAGACATGGTAGGGGTTGGCCTGGTTGTCCCCCTTTTTATAACGCCACGGCAGGGTGCGTCCCTGGACATCATACCATGACAATAGAATTTCAGCATGGCGATCCCTGTTGCCTATCTCCCTACCTGTCATGAGCCACCTGTCACCTGAAAAAATTGATATTTGCAAATTATCTGCTATTATAGCTGACAGATAACCCTGCCCCAAAATAGGGGCACACTTATAAACAGGTATTTTACTGTGACAGACTGGCCAACAAAAAAAAGCTACCGCAAACCCTATTTCAGAAGACAGGGGTTTCAGTCAATCAATGCCATCTTGCCAGGTGTCACCAAAAAGGTGTTTGAACGTTATGGCTTTTCAACCGTCAGCCTGATTACAGAATGGGACAGTATTGTTGGCTCTGACCTGGCAGCCTATAGCTGGCCAGAAAAAGTCAGCTGGCCGCGTACCCATTATGACCAGGAAGGCAACCAGCGTGCCCAAAAATCCAGTCACAAGGGGCATTATGGCGCAACCCTGATGCTTGGCGTTGAAAGCCACCGCGCCCTTGATGTTGAGTACCAGTCAGAGCAAATACTGGAAAAGATCAACCAGTTCTTTGGCTACCGTGCCATAACTGGACTGCGCATCATCCAGATTTCTGCCAACCGCCACAACAAGAAAACGGACAATATCCCGAAACCACAGCCCAAACATAAGGTTGAAAAGACCTTATTTGATGGTCTTGAGGATGAGGGACTGATGCAGGCACTGCAAAAACTTGGAGAAAACAGGCGATGACGATGTCATAGCCACCACACTCAATTATGGCCAGAACTCCGCATACCGCCTTATTTCCAGCCAACATTTATGCTTTATTTTTAGGTAAAGAACTCTTGAAAAACACTGTAAAATAACTTATTTTCTAAAAAATAGATTATTTTTTACTGCAAAGCCTTGCGCCATACTCAAAAATAGCAATAATGGTAGCGCATATTCATTTAAGATATAGGCACCCCATATGTTTCGATCCAAAACCAACACAATCATCGCCACAATAGCTGCAATTGTTTCTATATTGGGGTTTGGCTATTACATGCAGCCCAAGGGAACAACTGCTGACAACATCATCAGCTCCCCAACCCAGGCCGCCAACAAGATTGTCAGCATCAAGACACTTATGGAACCAAACCAGTTGCCCGAGAACATTCTTGGCTCAAAAAATGCCAAGGTGACTATTGTGGAATATTCCTCCATGACCTGTCCCCACTGCGCGACTTTCCATGAGGAAGTCCTTCCTGCCATCAAGAAAAAATATATTGATACTGGCAAGGTCAAATATATCCTGCGTGAATTCCCCCTCGACAATCTCGCGGCTGCCGCTTTCATGCTTGGCCGTTGCGCCCCAAAAGACAAGTATTTTCCTTTCATTGAAATGATGTATGGCAAGCAAAAGGTATGGGCCTTTGGCAAGGGCGATCCCCTGCCAGCCATGCTCAAGCTTGCCAAAGGTGCAGGTTTCACCAAGGAAAGCTTTGACACATGCCTGAAGGATCAGAAAATCCTTGATGGCATCAATGCTGTCAGGGCAAGGGGCTCCAAGCTGGGCATCAACTCAACACCTTCCTTTTTTGTCAATGGCGAACTGATCAAGCAATTTGGTGATGTCAAATCCTTCTCAGCAATGCTCGACAAAAAGCTGAAATAGAACTGCCTTTTATAAAATCAACTTCACACCAGACACCCTGACACCTTTTGATGTCAGGGTGTTGTTGCACCTGGGCATCACAGCAGGAAATGTTTAGACGCGCCCTCTTATCCAAGACATAAAAATGACCTATACTCACTCATAATGACCTGAACCCAACTCATTTTGGCGAATCAACCTAAACAATGAATAAGAGTGTTGGACAATGAATATATTAATGCACAGCACAATTTTTCGCCCCATTATCAGGGGTTCCCTCGCCTTACTGGTACTGACTGGGCTTGTGTCCTGCGGAAATAGCCAACTGACGACCGCCCTGCTTAAGACAACTGAGGGACAGGCCACCCAAAGCTCTGGCAAAAGCAGTTTTAACCCATTTGGAACCAATGAGGAAAAGCCAAGCCTGGCTATGCGCCGCAAGAATGCGCCGCCGCCAACCGCCCAAGAACTTATGAAGGCAGGGCCGCTGGATGAACGCTATCTTGGCTCAAAAAATGCGCCTGTCACCATGATAGAATACGCCTCCATGACCTGCCCTGTATGCCGAAAATTCCATATCGACACCTTTCCAGCCTTCAAAAAGAAATATATTGATACTGGCAAGGTACGCTATATCATCCGCGAATTCCCTATTGGCCATGCCTCTGGCGTTGCCACACTGGCACTGCGCTGCACTGCCAATAACAGGGACTATTTCAAGCTTTATGATGCCTATCTTTCAAAACAGCGGCTATGGGTTTCACTTAAAATACGCTATGATGAAATATATGCCGTGGCCAAGAAGGCAACTGGCATGAGCCGTGCCCGCTTTAATGAATGTATCAGCAATAAAAAGCTGGCGGCAGACCTAAAGACCATCAAGCAGGCAGGGCGTGAACTTGGCGTTATTGGCACGCCGTCCTTTTTCATCAACGCCCACCCAATGCGCGGCGCAAAAACCCTGGCTGAAATGGACAAGGTGATCCAGCCCATGCTTAATGGCAAGGTGGTTGTTGCAAAATAATACTGATTCACAAAGGGCGCAACTCTTGTGTCAAGCCGCCAGACTGCAACAGCCTGAGAATTTTGTTCCCTTAGAAAGCAATATCCCCTTTGTGATTAGGCGACCACTAACCCATTGATATATCACCTTGTCATCCTGAACTTGGTTCAGGATCCATACTTCCAGGATTTTGTTATGGTGTTGGGATATGTATTCTGCCTCACTTTACCTTTTGGGGTTATAGATTACGGATCAAGTCCACAATGACAAGGGGGTGATCGCAAATGCTTGGTCTTTAAGCATTGCTTATCTTATCCAAGATAGTTAGGTAGAAGGCAAACCTCCCGCCCTTACAGGTCATCAAGGTGAATGTCTTCTTCCAGATAATCTGGATGGGCGGACAGGATGCCCTGGATGGTTGGCAAGATCTCTTCTGCCTTACCCACAGCCTTAAAATTCAACTCAAAGTCAGGATGGATAAAATCTTCGCTGCGCATATGCTCGATCTGATCCAGCAGGTGCTGCCAGTAGCCGTTAATATTGGCCAGGATCACAGGCTTGTGGCTTTGCTTGAGCTGCCCCCAGGTAATCTGCTCAATCACCTCTTCTGCGGTGCCAACGCCGCCAGGCAGGGCGACAAAGCCGTCTGACAGGTCAAACATTTTCTGCTTGCGCTCATGCATGGTCTTGGTGACAATATAGTCCTGCACACCCTCCACAGGCCTGACATATTGCTCCAAAAATTGCGGTATGATTGCGGTGACATGGCCGCCATGGGCAATGGCAGTATTGGCCACCTCCCCCATCAGCCCCAGGTCGCCGCCGCCGTAAACCAGCCCGATTCCCGCCTTGGCCAGGTCTTCCCCTAGCCGCGTCGCCGAAGCCTTCAGAGCAGGGTCTTTCCCATTCCCCGTCCCACAAAACACACAGATATTCTTAAGTTTTAGTATCACCCTATTGGTCGTCATAAGCTGGTTTCTTTTGTCAGTTTTTGGTTTGTAGTCTACACTTCCTCTTACTGTTCTCACCTTGTGACTGCAATATCTTTCTGAATGTCTGGCCGTTCAAGCTTACCGACTCCCCCACACCTCTCCAAAACCTACTTTTCAAGACAACCGTGAGCCAATTTCCTGCCTGATGACAATATTTCATCTATCAGAGTTTTGTCCGAGACAGAACGTGCCATAACCAACGTCCCGACAAGAATTACCAACAACCCAGCTGCTTTTTTTCGCCCTTCAGAATCCCCCATTCCCAGGACAAGAAGGCTTATCAACTTTTGCTCCCCCTCATACATGACATCTGCGTACAGTTCGCCTCCCCTACCAACCTCAGCACCGAGTGCCACAATAGGACACCCCTTCCCGAGGTTGGCAACATGCTGCATTGACAGATAACGCCCTATATAATCCGTCACTGCCTGATACGCACCATTTTTGGCTATATCCTCTTCCAGTGCAATAATCACTGCATCAAACATCTTCCTGATCGCCGTAACAGCCAGGTCATTCTTGGATTTAAAATGACGGTAGAACCCGCCATGTGTCAACCCAGCAGCAACCATTATATCAGTCACACTCGTTGCCCCAATGCCCTTTTCCCGAAACAACCGGGAAGCCTCCTCAATTATTTTTTCATTGGTATAGGCCTTGGCCTCTTTGGTCACCCTCATAATAAACTTCTCTCCAAATTCACTTGCCCGTCTCGCTTTGTCAAAAAGAGTGCTTGACTTTATAGATTATACGTATCATCTATATATTAAGATTACAACCATCATCTATAAGTATGAACAGTACCCCATTGACCATTTCCTTCTGCTACAGACAGCATTTTAAGACTGAAATCAGCCAAAATTTTATCAATCGGGATGCCGCCCTCTCCCGATCCAGAAAGGTTCGCCATGTTATTTCATGCCATCGAAAACCAAATTTTTCGCAAGGCCGCACCCCAGGCTATCCGCTATCTGTCCAGGCCGAACCTGACACCAAAACACCCTCTGGCTCGACAGGTTCTGGAGCAATGTGGAGACGAGTTCCAGATTGCGCCACCTGTCACAATACACAGCAGTGACCCAGAACTAATGGCAGGTGTGTGGAGCGCGGCAAGGGAATCTTATGTTGTAAACTATCACGGGCGTGCCATGCGTGAAGCCGTGGCAGCAGCTGTTTCAGAACTGAACAAGTGCCCCTATTGCGTTACTGTACATGCCTCTTTGTTTGAAAGCATAATTGAGGGAGCTGGTTCCCTCGACAAACCAAGCCACTTACCAGACAATATCTCTACGGCCCATGAATGGGCTAATGCCACACTGTCCCCTGGCTCTGATATTCTTGCCAATCCCAAAATAGATATCGCTGACATTCCCCAAGTTATGGGGACTGCTGTGGTCTATCACTATATCAACAGGGTGGTCAGCGTCTTCCTAGCAGAAACCCCTGTTGCCCTGCCAGGCATGTCCAGCGCATTGGGGCAAAAAATGATGCGGGCATCCTTCACATTTTTTGGCAAGCGTTTTGCCAGGATCGGGTAGTGTAACTTGAGCTGTGGACTTTTGGGGGATGTTATTTCCTCTTTGGGTCACATGTGACCCAAAGAGGAAAATCAGGTATTTGAAGTGTTCCATCAACGACGAAGGAACTTCATATGACCCAGCAGAATGATAATC
>JAJRRF010000161.1 GCA_024279735.1 Alphaproteobacteria bacterium | reverse complement strand
CAATACGCCCCTACTACAACATCATCATTTCATCTCATTTTTTTACTCAAAACAACCTACTGTAGGGGCGCATTGAATGCGCCCGCACAATGTTAAAATTTGATACAATAGGTCAGGGCGGAACAGAAGGTACAATCAAGATTATTTAAAAATAAGTCGGACAGTAGTGCGCTACGACGTGGTATGACAATGATAGGATGATGTTGAGCATTTTTTGTAGAGAAGACAGGGGGGAATTTTTAAACCCCATGCATTCCTTATTCTAAATGTTCGTGCATAGTGTAAGCAAACCGAACCTGCTTGCAGGTTGCTATGGTCACGTACTCTGAGGATAAGAATAATATAAAGGCAGGTCAGCAGTCAGGCTGGCCTGCCTTTTTGCCCGACCTATTTATTTCTTTGGCGGCACATATTTTCCTTCAGGCCAGCAAGGCGCAGAGATTGGCTCACCTATATTGGCCGCCATCAGCCTTTCGCGGGCTTCAAGCAGCCTGCCGACAAGACCAGGTTCAAGCTTGGCAAAGGCTTCTGGGTCTTCAACGCGGTTGACCACAATGCCAAGCAGTTCTGTAATGGCATTACCCACCGAGTTCTGGGAAATGGTGACAATGATGCGCCCCTTGTCATCACGGAACAGGAGCTGCTTATAGGCTGGCCGCCACCTGATTTCATTGGCAAATTGGGGGTCCTGGATCACTTTTTCACGCAGGTCACGCGCAACACGCAGGAACTTGTTACTGCCCAGCAAGACCTCATGAACCTGTTGTGGGAAATAGGTGCTTGCCGGAATAAGCTCGTCACCTGTTGCAACAATAGTGAAGAAGGTGCGGTAAAAATCAAGGAAGCCTCTGAGGATCTGCTCATACTCGTACCAGAAATACTGGTCATTAATCTTGCTGCAATCATCATCCAGCACCCAGGCCGGTAGTCCCTGCGGGAAACCTGTTGAGCCAAGTGCGCATTCGGTGGCAGGGATGGGGCGCAGGATTTGCAGGTCCAGCACTTCCAGGAACTCGCGGTAAATGTCATTGAGGTGACGCAGGAACAGGCTGTTATGGCCACTGTCTGTCAGGTTGACATCTGTCGGGTCGGCAGGCGGGGCGTTCTGGATATCCTTCATGGGGAAAACCATGAAATGGTTATGAATCATGCGGATTGAGGGGACACCTGGCTTATTGAGCGGCCAGGTCGAATCGAGTGATGCCTCTCCAACCAGTATCAGGTGCTTTTTGGGATCTGGGTACTTTTCCAGCATGTAATTGAGCAGGATCTGGGTCATTTGTGTCCAGACCTTTTTCTGCTTCTGGTGCATCTGGTCACGGCGCACGGGACGGCCAAGGGGATCAAGAATGCGCCTGGAGGTGTCAAGTATGATTGAGGTATCAAACTCGGTGCTGTGCCCAATTAGCTTACGGTACATCAGCAGGTCTTCTGGTGTGCGGAACAGCCCGTTTTCATTGGCAAGGTTAAGCAGGTTGGCTGGTGAGTTAAAAAACTCATTGCGGGACATGCCGTCAGGAATATTGAGGGACAGTTTTGGGCGTGGGGTGGTGATCAGTTTTGGGGTGGTCAGAACCATTGCATCTTACCGTTCTATAGGAATGAATTATCTGTTCGCAAAAAAAGGTGGGCGAAATAAGTAGGGTTATGTCCAGTGGTGGAGGTCAGCCCGTATATTACTTATCTGTTTGAACCCTTGGAGTCTGTCAAGACCCTTAAAGAAGGGTCATAATAGAAAAAGCCACGGTTTTAAAGAAAAACCGTGACTGGAGATGTTGTAATAGGAATTTATTTTTACCTATGAAGAGGAGTCATGCTTGGATTCCTCAACGGCCATGCCTATCAGGTACGACAGGAAAGGGAGGCCAGCCTGGTCGGCAAGACGCTGGTAGGGCTTGATGCCTTCGTGGATATGACGTTTGAGGTCGGTGCGGCTCATATAGACCTGGGAGGTCAGCATGTCCTGTTCGGCCATTTGGGCAATTTGTTTCTTTGTTGGTTTTTTAGTCTTTTTTGCAGGGAGGACGGAGTCGTCCTCTTTTTTACTGGTAGTCACAATGATGCCCTCTATATAAGTGGCCTGTTACCCCTAACAGGCCTGGTATTCACATTACTCAACAGGCCAAATTAACCTGAAGCAAGCTTAAATATACGCATACACTTTAACACAGTACTGGATACAAATGATAGTCCCCTGAAGGACTTACAACAATAAGTAGAATTGGTATAATGTCGAAAAATAAGAATAATGTCAAAACACAATAATAAAAATGGTGGATTTGATAGGAATTGAGGGGGACTATAGAGACCCGCAAACTGTATGCAACAGGGCATATCCTGTCCTGGATGCTTTTCCACAGTCAAATTGCAGCACATGAATTTTACAGGGCTGTTTGTAAAAAACAGGGAGGAAGTGGTACATCCCTTTTGAGTTGTGCTGGCAAGACTGGTCGTAGGGGCAGGGCTGTTATATTTCAATGCCTTCAAGGGTTTCGGCTCTCAGCATGTCGACGATGGCTTGCATAATGGTTTCGTCTGCCTGGTTATCCTGTTTGAGGCGGTTATAAAGTGCAACCTGCCTGTCCGCGCTGGTTCCTTCCAATACAATTTTTCTGGCATGGGCAATTTCTGTCTCACATCCAAAAAAGGCAGCATCTTCAGCGATAAGGCTCGTCAACTCGTCAAAAAGGGTTTTATAGGACTTGATTTCCCCTGCGCCAAAGTCAATCAGGCTGTTGTCCAGGCCATAACGCTGGGCGCGCCAGCGGTTTTCCTCTATCAGGAAATTTGGGTAGCTGCGCCAGCGTTGGTTATTGCGCCTCAGCCGGTAGAACATGCGGCACAGGCAACGGTAAAGCGAGGCAATGGCGAGGGTATCTTCCAGACGGGGGCAAACATCGGCAATGCGCATTTCAAGTGTCGGGAAACGGGCAGAAGGGCGCAGGTCCCACCATATTTTGGTACTGTCCTCAATCACGCCCGTCTTTATCAGCACCTCAATCGTGCGTTCATATTCGCGGTAGGTTTCAAAATGAGGCGGCAGGCCAGTGCGTGGCAACTGGTCAAACACAGAGATACGGTAGGATTTCAGGCCTGTATTTTCGCCGCCCCAAAACGGGGAAGAGGTGGACAGGGCAAGAAGGTGGGGTAAAAAATAGGACATCTGGTTGAAAATGTCGATCCGGAGGTCTTCATCCTCAATGCCAATATGAACATGCATCCCGCAGATCAGAAGGCGGCGCACCACGCCCTGTAAGTCTCTGGCAAGGTCATGGTAGCGGTCCTTGTCAGTCGGGCTTGTGTCAGCCCATGAGGCAGAGGGGTGGGTGGAGACAGCGATTGGGGCAAGGCCATATTTTTTTGCGATGCGGGCTATGGTGCCGCGCAAATGTTGCAACTGCGAACGTGCCTCAGCGATGGTCTTGCAGACGTTGGTGCCTATCTCAATCTGTGATTTAAGAAATTCGGGGCTGACCTGGCTGTCAAGGGCAGCCTCGCACTCCTTCATGAATTCAGGTGGCGGGGAACTGGCAAGCTGCCGTGTCTGGAGATCAACGAGATGATACTCCTCTTCAATACCCATAGTAAAGGATGGTTCGCTGATCATTGAATAAATGTCCCCCAATTGGCCTGTCCTGGCTGCCCCTTAATTGTTATCACCAATTATCTGTTGTGGAAAGAAAGAAGATGTCTTTCCTGTGAGCCAATAGGCGGCCAGGCCAATCCATTCTTTCGTGACCAGGTCGAGGCGGCGCAAGCCTTGTGAGGGGATAGCGAATATCCGGTATATGTCCGACCAGCCCCTGCTGCGGTAATCGACAGGCCAGGGAAGCACTGTGAACCCTGCTTTCCTGAAACAGCCCATTGAGCGCGGCATGTGGAAGGCCGAGGTTATCATAAGCCAGTTTTCCTGTTTTGTCGGACGCGCTATTTTTTTGCTGAAGACAGCGTTTTCCCAGGTGTTGCGGGCTTGCCTTTCTAAAATAATACGTTTCGGGTCAACTCCCATGTCGTTAAAGAAGTCCTGGACGATCTCTGCCTCATTCTGGGTATCATAAAGCAGTCTTGTACTGCCACCAGAGAAGAGTATTTTCGCCTCTGGGTATTTTTTAGCCAGGGCGACCGCTTCGGTCAGGCGTTCAGAAGCCTGGTTCATTGTGACAATGTTACGTTTGTTGGTGACGATGGAATTGATCATGCCACCCAGAATGATGATGCCGTCAGGTTTGTTTTGTGGCAAGGTGAGATCCGGTCTTGAAAACCTGTTTTCGAGTGGAACAGTTAATATATGGGCAAGGGGAGAAAATGCGGCGACCAGCAAGGCTATAATAGCAAGGGAAGAGAGCCTTTTGCCAAGCCAGGCATATTGGCTGCGTTGCAGAACCAGGCTGGCAGCCAGCAGGAAAAGAAGCAGTGAACTGGGCTGTAAAAAGAACCAGATCAATTTAGAGAGGTAAAAGAACATGTTTTGGGCAGGCTTCCGTTTTTTATAATGACTTATTGGTTATATATTGTATTGAATTAAACAGCAGGTGGGACATTATTTTTTTGGGTGTGGATGGGAACCGGCTGTTAGGCTGGCTCAGGTGTCCTTTACCCATAAGGATGACAAATCAATTTTTCCAATTTGCCCGATTGAATAATTTTGGACTTCTTTGCTGGTTATAACATTGGGCAAGTGTTATAATGGGGCATTATTTTTTTAGGACACCCTCAGAAATAAAGGATCAGGATAGCGTAGGTATTTTGTGTGTCAGCTAGGCCAAAAATGCGAGTATAGTGAGCTATACAAGTATTTTTGAAACAACGCCGACGTGCAAAAGAACAAGCTAAACGATTCGGTTAATTTTGCGGGTGTCCTTAGGACAAGAACAGGTTCATGTGAGCCGTGTGATAAGCCAGCATGAAAGTGCGGATTGTCGCAATCAGGAGACATATACAATGGCGCAAGACTGGTCGCCGGACAGCTGGAAAAACAAGCCTGTAATCCAGGTTCCGCAATATCCCGACACAAAAAAACAGGAAGCTGTTGAAGCGCAGCTCAAGACTTTTCCACCACTGGTTTTTGCAGGGGAGGCGCGCCAGCTGAAAGAAAAGTTGGCCGATGTTGCCCATGGCAAGGCCTTCCTGTTACAGGGCGGTGATTGCGCGGAAAGTTTTGCCGAACACGGCGCAGACAATATCCGTGATTTTTTTCGGGTATTCTTGCAAATGGCTGCTGTCCTGACCTTTGCTGGAGGCGTTCCCATCGTCAAGGTCGGGCGTATTGCAGGCCAGTTTGCCAAGCCGCGTTCTGCTGATATGGAGACTATAGACGGCGTTGAGCTTCCCAGTTATCGCGGCGATATTATTAATGGTATGGAATTTACAGAAGAGGCGCGGATTCCTGATCCGGAACGTCTGCTTAAGGCCTACCGCCAGTCTGCGGCCACGCTGAACCTGTTGCGTGCCTTTGCCAAGGGCGGCTATGCTGACCTGGAACATGTGCACCAGTGGACACTGGGTTATCTAAAGGACAGTCCTGTGCTGGACAAATATCAGGAACTGGCTGACCGTATCACTGAAACATTGGGGTTCATGCGGGCGATTGGCATTACCCCTGACAACACCCGCCAGTTGCGGGCGACCTCCTTCTATACCAGCCATGAAGCCCTGCTTTTGGGCTATGAAAGTGCGTTTGCGCGGGTTGATTCCATATCAGGGGACTATTATGGCACATCAGGCCATTTCTTATGGATTGGTGACCGCACCCGTCATATTGACCAGGCACATGTTGAGTTTTTGCGCGGCATCAAGAACCCGATAGGAATCAAGTGCGGCCCAACCAGTGATCCAGACGACCTGTTGCGCCTGATTGACAAGCTCAGCCCTGATAATGAGGCGGGTCGCATGACCCTGATTGCCCGCTTTGGTGCCGGCAATATGGAGAAGCATTTGCCAGCCCTGATCCGCGCTATTGAGCGCGAGGGCAAGACCGTTGTCTGGTCCTGTGACCCGATGCACGGCAATACTATCAGTACAGGGGCAGGTTACAAGACCCGCCCGTTTGACAATATTGCTGCTGAAGTTGAGGAGTTTTTTGATATTCATGCGGCTGAAGGCACTCATGCTGGCGGCATCCATCTTGAAATGACGGGCAAGGATGTCACGGAGTGTATTGGTGGCAGCACCCATCACCTGAAGGAAACAGACCTGTCAGACCGTTACCATACCCATTGTGACCCACGCCTGAATGCGAGCCAGTCGCTTGACCTGGCTTTTCGGGTTGCTGACCTGCTGAAGCAGAAAATGAAGGGTGACAAACGGGGCGGCCTGGAAATGCTTGCCACTGGGAGCATGTAGTTTATGGGTTTTTTTGCACTGTTCCCAATCACATCTGCCTTGCTGGCAGCAAACCTGGCTTTGAGTTGGTACGCCCTGGCTGTGCCTGGCGCATTGGACAGGCTGGCCTTTGATATGGGCCGCATCCTGCATCATAATGAAAAGTACAGGATGGTCACCTCTGCCTTTATCCATGCAGACCTGTTCCATCTGCTTTTTAACATGATTGCGCTTTATTCCTTTGGTCCCCTGCTTGAATCCAGGCTGGGTATTGTCGGCTATCTGGTGCTGTATTTTGGTTCACTCGCTGCTTCGGACTGGTTTGTACTGCAAATGAAGCGCGACCAGTTGGCCTATCGGGCTGTAGGGGCTTCGGGAGCAATTTCTGGCGTGATTTTTGCCTTTATCCTTTTTGCCCCCCTTAGCAAGATTTATGTCTTCTTTATCCCTGTCGGGATACCTGCCTTTGTGGTTGGCGGCATTTTTCTGGCGGTATCGCTTTACTTTATGGATGGCGGCCCGAATGGCAAGAATGACAGCCTGATTGGCCATGAAGCCCATCTTGCAGGTGCAGTTGCTGGCACCCTCATCACAGGGATCATAGCCCCCGACAGTGTGCGGATATTCCTGTCCTATTTTGTTTGATGTTATTTTGGGGTGAGCGTTATCGTCTTCAAGGCACGATGGATAATGTGTTTATTGGGCAGTTGCGGCGATGGTTTTTTTATTTGCCAGGGTAATTCAATTCTCAGGCTTTACTTCAGCCCCAACCGTCTTGCGTCATCATTGGATTTGTCTGTTGATTTTGTGCTATCATTTGAGTGTGGGAAAGTTTTGATGACCAGGGTGGCCACCCTGGTCATCAGCTGGAAAAGCGAGCGTTTGGATTTGAGGCTTTTACGCCTGTGAATATCTTGCT
>JAJRRF010000160.1 GCA_024279735.1 Alphaproteobacteria bacterium | reverse complement strand
GATTTTCATCTGGCTCTTTTGCACTCTGGAGTCGTTCCGTCCTTCTCCCAATGCTAAGGCATTGCAGCGAAGAACGCGCCTATCCAGATCACAAAATTTCTCACCTGAAAAAAACTGGGTTTTCACGTCGTGTGAGTATACTACGCACAGTCATAAAAATGATCATAGATTTTCTGGGCAATCTGCTTGGAAATACCCTCAACCGCCATCAGGTCTTCCACCCCTGCCCTGCTGACCGCCTTGGCAGAGCCAAAATGGTGCAGCAATGCCTTTTTCCGCTTTGCCCCAATACCTGCCACCTCGTCCAACGGGTTCTTGACCAGTGCCTTCTTGCGCCTGGCACGGTGCGTCCCTATGGCAAAACGGTGAACCTCATCACGCAACCGCTGCACAAAAAACAACACCTTGTCATCAGGCGGCAGACTAAAGGGCTTGCGTCCGGGCATAAAAAAACGCTCGCGCCCTGCATTACGCTCTGGCCCCTTGGCAATCCCGACCACAATAATTCCCGTGATCCCCAGCTCTTCAATAACCTCCATCACCACACCGAGCTGCCCTGCCCCACCGTCAATCAGCAAGACATCTGGCCTGATCGGCATTTCGCTTTCATGGCTGTCCTCCATCTTCTCTTCTGTCGTGGGGTCTTCCTTAGCAGCCCCTTCAAGAGGCAGTTCCTGCTTTTCCTGCTCTACCAAATTTTCCCGTTCCAGCTTCAGCAAACCTGACAGCCTACGGGTCAGAACCTCTCGCATCATAGCAAAATCATCACCAGGTGTCAGGTCAGTTGATTTAATGGTAAACTTACGGTAGTGGGATTTCGCGAACCCGCCCAAACCAGCGACAATCATGCCACCAACCGCATTTGTGCCCTGGATATGGCTATTGTCATAGGCTTCAATCCGCAGCGGCATATGATCCATACCAAACACCTCGCCAACCCCTTGAAGCAAGCGTTTTTGTGACGCGCCCTCACTGATTTTCCGCATCAGCGCAGACTTTGCATTACTGGCCGCATATTCCACCAGTTTCAGCTTTTCGCCCCGCAATGGAGTCACAATATCAACCTTGTGCCCTGCCTTCAGGCTAAGTGCCTGTCTTAACAAATCCTCCTCCCCAAGTTTCTCAGAAACCAAAACCAGTTTGGGGCAGGGCTTATTGTCATAAAATTGGGCAATAAAATTTTCTAGGATGTCATCCGCATCATGCCCCTTGTCAATACGTGGATAAAAACCGTGATTGCCCCAATTTTGGAAATTACGGAAGAAAAACACCTGAATACAGACTTGCCCCCCCTCCCGGTACAGGGCAAACACATCGGCCTGTTCGGTATGTTGCGGGTTTATGCCCTGGTGGGACTGGATCTGGGTCAGAGCCGCCAGCCTGTCACGGTAGACAGCAGCACTTTCATAGTCCATCTCCTCGCTGGCCTGTCCCATCAGCTCCTGGAGATGCGCCCGCACAGCATTACTCTTGCCGGTCAAGAAATCGCGGGTTTCCTCTACCAACTGGCGATAGTCCTCCAGGCTGATCTCGCCTGTACAGGGCGCAGCACACCGCTTGATCTGGAATTGCAAACAAGGCCTGCTACGCCCTGCATAAACGCTGTCTGTGCAAGTACGCAGCAAAAAAGCACGTTGCAGTGTATTGATGGTCTGGTTGACATCACCCGCAGAGGCAAACGGGCCAAAATAGTCCCCCTTCTGCTTCCGCGCGCCGCGATGCTTGATAAGGCAGGGCGCATCATGATCCCCTGTCAGCAAGATATGGGCAAATGACTTGTCATCACGCAGCAAAATATTATAACGCGGCTTAAGCTTCTTCACCAGGTTGGCCTCAAGCAACAAGGCCTCTGTCTCTGTTTTTGTGGTGATGAACTCCATATCTGTGGTGACTGCAATCATCCGCATGATACGGTTGGAATGACCGCTCATCCGTGTATAGCTGGCAACCCTTTTTTTCAGGTTGACCGCCTTGCCGACATAAAGCAGGGACTGAGCCGCATCATACATCCGATACACCCCTGGACTGTTGGGCAGACGTTTCTGGAAAGCGGCAATCACTTCAAAGCCTGCCTTTATGACATCTGGTTTCCTTGTATTCTCACTCAATTTTTGCTCTGGTTTCATGCCATCACTATAGCGCATAAAACAGACCCGGAATGAAAAAGCCTGACATTTCACCACAGGAAATATCAGACTGCCCGAAAATGTCCCTTACTGTCTCAACCTGGCTTTATGAGACCCGTAGAATCAAAGCCCCTCACCAAAGATGGAGGTCTTTGAATTTTTGAATAAAAAAACTGCTATCCCCCGCAGGAAACAACAGTTTTTTAATAATGCCCTTTAACAAAATTCCTCTTGGTCGCTTCACCAACCAAGGCAATCCATTATTTTTTGGCAGCAGCCTTAAGTTTTCCAGGACACCTCAAGATAAACTTGTTGACCTCTTTCACAGCGGCCTTCTTAAACAGGCTAGTCTTTTCAACAAGTGCAGCAGCCTTGATGGTCATGCGCTGCATAAAAGGCCCGGTGACATCCGTAATACCCAGCTTGGCATCGATGACCTTACCTTTTTCAAATGACAGTTTTGGAGCCATCTTAAATTTCAGGGCATCCTTCTTCTCACCCGAACCAATCTGGCACGTCACATCTGTCGGCTGTGTTACCAGCTCTTTTTTGTCCGCAGCCAAGGCATCAATCATCCCCTGGGCAGGCAGGGCGAACTTGACAGAACACTGGGCATCTCCCCATGACCATTTCATAGATTTACCAACAGTACCGGCTGCAATTTCATCCTTGCCCCAAGTCTTGACCAGGTCACATGTCACATTGTCACCTTCAGCCTTTTTACTGACAATCAGCCCGCACATTTTTATTTCACACGCCTTGAGGTTCACAGCCTCGTCAGCTTTGGCATCTGCATGAGCTGTGGTCGCCATGACAGGCAATACAGCACAGGACAGTGCCAACAATAATACTTTCATTTTTTTCACTTGCAACATCAGTCTACCCCTGAATTAATTATTTCTTAAAGAAACTTAAAACTTCAATACATTTCTTTATCGGGGTAATTCAGGATAATGACAAAAATAAGATAGCGAAGTCTTAATGTATGAAATCCCCTATAGAGGGGATTTACCTGTGTCTTTTGGGAAACCATTATGGCAGTGCACCGCGTATAAGAACAGCAATCTATAAGCCTGAAACATAGACTCACATCCTGAAGGGGTACAACCACATGTATGTCGTTATTTTTCGTGCCACCACAAAACAGCTTGATGCAAGCTATAGCAAAACGGCCGAGGACATGCGCAGGCTTGCCCTGGAAGAGTATGGCTGCCTTGAGTTTTTATCAGTTTGTGAAGGCGAGCAGGAAATAGCCCTGTCCTACTGGACAAATGAAGAAGATATCCAAAGATGGAAGCAGGACAGCCGTCATCTGGCCGCGCAAAAATACGGCCAGGATAAATGGTACAAATCCTATAGCGTTGAGATTGCTGAAATCAAACGCAGTTACCATTATCCTGCCAAGAAATAGACACGCCTATTTCTTGAGCTTGCGCAACGCCCGATAGCTGCGCCTGTCCCTGTCATAGACACGGTGCAAGGTGAAATGACGCTTATAATTGACGCGGTGTAGGCCATTATGGGAACGGAAGTTATAACCTTCCATCTTGTAGCGGCTATAGCTGTTGCTGATTGAACTACTGAACAGCGGGCTACTGCCCATCCGTGACCCATAGCCATAACTGTCAGCCTGGACAACGCTACCCATCACAGAAAATAATCCCACAAGCCCTACAAAAAGGCCAATACTGACTTTACGCATACACCCTACTCCTAAACAAAATGAACTAAATATCTTTAACGAAATGTTAATCCATTCTCTCTTCCAGAGTCCAGACAGTTATTGAAACATCCTTACCCTTGCCAAACTTCTTAAACCTGACCCGCCAGCTGTCCTCAGCTTCAAGAAAAACCCTGGAGCTGGTGAGGGGTTGAGTTACGTTGTGAAAATTTTGACAACAACATAAATGTTGCCCAGGGTATAAAGCACTGTGAAATAGAGCATTGCATCAAGAATCCACTTTGGAATCCTGGTATTTTTCAGCATCTCAAAATCGTCCTGCATTTTTTGCTGCATGGCTTCCAAGGCTTTTTTGTCATCCCCAATAGTGTCAATGTCCCACATATCCCCGAACTCAACATAACGTGAAGACACAATCCAGCCCACCACGTTATATAGCAAAAACGATATTGGCATAAACATGTATTGAGAAGGGACAGAGGCCGTCCAGACAACATAACAGGTCACACCAAACCAGATGAACTCCAGGGCTGAAATCATGACCGACATCCCCTTCAGCCTTCCCTGCGCTTGCTGAAGCGACCAGTTCTCCAAAACCAGCAACGCCCCAACCAGGGCAGAAATTATAAAAAAATATTCAGCCATTTTGTATGACACCATTCTCCTCGACCCAAAACTACCACTAACATACATAAAATCGGTAGATTATGCTGGAGTATGATGATAAAAAATCTTTAAAAATTGTCAATCATACTCACACGACGTGAAAACCCCATTTTTTCAGGTGAAGAAATTTTGTGATCTGGCTAAGCGTGTTCTTCGCTGCAATGCTTAGCATTGGGAGAAGGGCGGAACGACTCCAGAGTGCAAAAGAGCCAGCTGAAAACCAGGGTTTTTGATGTTGGGGGAGTACACTACAGAAGACGCTGCCCCAGATGACCCCAAACTGGAAAAATGCCAAACGTATTGTCGTCAAGATCGGCTCTTCCCTTCTGGTAAACCAGGTTGATGGCGGCCTCAAACATAACTGGCTCGCTTCTGTAATCGCGGATATAGCCCAGCTCAAGGTACAAGGCAAAGAGGTGATTATTGTCTCATCCGGTGCCATTGGACTGGGACGCAAGAGGCTCGGTCTTCCTTTTGGGGCACTGAAACTGGAGCAAAGCCAGGCCGCCGCTGCCGTTGGCCAGGTTGCCCTGACCCATGCCTACGAAGAGTTGCTCAGCGCACAGGGACTGATAACAGCCCAGGTGCTTCTGACCCTTGGCGATACGGAAGAGCGTCGCCGCTACCTTAATGCCCGCAGCACGATCCAGACCCTGCTTGGCCTTGGTGTCGTGGCGGTGGTCAATGAGAATGATACAGTTGCCACTTCTGAAATCCGATATGGCGATAATGACAGGCTGGCCGCACGAGTTGCCGCGATGATCAGCGCGGATGTACTGGTATTGCTGTCTGATATTGATGGACTCTATACCGCACCCCCTGCCACAAACCCAGATGCCCAGCACCTTGCAGAAATTTCAATCATCACACCAGAGATAGAGGCGATGGCCGGCAGCGTTGGCAGCGATTTTGGGTCTGGCGGCATGATTACCAAAATTATGGCTGGCAGGATTGCGACTGATGCTGGCAGCCATATGGTCATCAGCTCAGGGCTGGACAACCATCCCCTGAAAGCCATTAGTGACGGGACAAGATGCAGCTGGTTTTTGGCGCAGTCCAACCCCGTCAAGGCTCGCAAGCTATGGATTGCCGGCAGCCTAAAACCGCGCGGCACCCTAACCCTAGACCAAGGGGCTTCCGCTGCATTAAGGGCAGGAAAAAGCTTGCTTCCTGCTGGGGTTACTGATGTCCAGGGAGAATTTGAACGTGGTGACGCTGTACAGATTATTGACCATAATGGCGCAAGGTTGGCGCGCGGCCTAACCGCCTATGGCCACACTGATGCCAACAAGATTATTGGCCACCACAGCCGTGAAATTCCTGACATTCTGGGGTATCAAGGACGCACCGCCCTGGTTCACCGTGACGATCTTGTTATGACCAAAAGGGAAAGATAATGGGCTTCGGACACCCTCAACCAAGGCCATCAATACCTTCCTTGCCCTCACGAATGTCAATGCTCGACCCTTCAAAGGCATTGCCCACAGGTTCAGCCTGACCGCCGAGATTGGCAGCAAGAAAGGCTTCCGTCACTGCATTAAACGACAGGCGGTTTTCTGGACGTGCCCAGCCATGGCCCTCATCAGGATAGACAATATAGGTGACTGGCAAGTTGTTCGCCTTCATGGCATCGACAATCTGGTCAGCCTCGGCCTGTTTGACACGCGGATCATTTGCGCCTTGCCCAATCAATAGGGGCTTAGTGATCTTGTCAGCCTTATGCAGCGGGGAACAGTCCTTAAGCTGTTGCAGACCCTGTTCTGTGCGCGGATCACCGACGCGGCGCGCCAACTGCTCATAAAAGGCTTTCCAATAGGGTGGAATGGTTTCCAGCAAGGTTTCAAGATTGGAAGGGCCAACAATATCCACCCCGCAGCAAAACACTTCAGGGGTATAGGTCAGGCCAGCCAGGGCAGCATAGCCGCCATAAGAGCCGCCCATAATCGCAACCTTGTCCTTGTCGGCAATGCCCTGTTCCACAGCCCAGTCTACTGTATCAATCAGGTCATCGTGCATCTTGCCGCTCCACTCGCCGTCGGCTGCATTGACAAAGGCCTTGCCAAACCCAGTCGAGCCACGGAAATTGATCGACAATACAGCATAGCCACGGTTGGCCAACCATTGGTGTGTGCCGTTAAAGCCGTAATGGTCTCGCGCCCACGGGCCGCCATGCACCAGCAACACCATTGGCACTGGACTAGACGGCTTCATATCTGCGCTGACATCACTATTGCCAGGAACAGTCAGGTAACCAGGCAGTTCCAGGCCGTCGCGCGCGGTCACCACAATGCCGTGCATAGGCAAGAGCGGCTGTTTTTCCAGGTCAGGACGGGCTGAATAAAGCTTTGAGAGTGTCTGGCTGCCGCGTTGGTACAGCCAGGCCGCCCCAGGGTTTTGCGCATCACTGACCGATATAATCCAAAGGTCATCGGCCTTGGTGCGGGAGGTAATGCTATATTCTCCTGGAAATTCCTTGTCCAAAATGGCAATATCATCTTTCACACTGTCAGACACTACATGCCATTCTGGCTTGAGATAGTCAGCAGCCCAGGCTTCCAGTTCGTAGGTGGTTGGGTTCATCAGCAGGTCTGAAATATCCGCCTTGTCAGACTGTGCCAGCAATTGCTGTGAGCCGTCAGCCAGGCTGACCAAAACCAGGGCAGCCTTGTCATTCTCGCGGCTGTCAATCATGTAGAAACTCTCGCCGCTCTTGTCAAAACGATAAATATGGGTGGTGAGCTGGTCTTCATGGCCTATGCGCAAAAATTCTTCCCAGCCCTCGCCGACCCGCTTATAGACAATCTTGATACCTTCGACATCCAGCGACTTTTCCGCCAGCTTCAGGTTATAGTCGGCATCAAAGGTAAAGCCTGAATACTCATCCTCATTGAGGATAACCAGTTCCTTGTCACCTGTGATAATGTTGATTTTATAGACATCATGCCAGCTGGCATCGCGGTCATTGAGACCGACCAGGAAACTGTCAGGCTCGTTCCAGCTCAGCCCCATAATATGGGCGTTGACCCCGTCAATGTCTGTCAGGTCGCGGTCTTCACCTGTCTTGGGATCAACCGCATGGATATGCCAGTTCTCATCGCCGGCGCTGTCCTGCATATAGAGCAGATAGTCTGAACTCTTCGCCCACATATACATCCGGATACCGCGCAAGGCATCCTTGGTGATACAGCTGGCATCTTCCAGGTTGTCCAGCGGCGCAAGCCAGATATTCAGCACGCCGTCCTTGGGCGCAAGCCAGGACAGAAACTTGCCGTCCGGGCTAATCTGGCTGCTGGCCTTTTCAGGATTGCCAAAAAGTTCTTCGCGCGGAATAAGGGGCATAGACATGGGACGGTTTTCCTTTTGGAATTTATTATTGTGTCTTTGCCACCTCTTTAACGTCACATATATGGCAAAGCCAAGGCATTGCTGCACTTCTAGCCTATTTTGTCCCCTGTTCCTTGCTGTTGGCTGTTAATTTCTTGACAATTCCTTCTGGATATTTTTATTTCAGTAATAAGTGAAATATATTGCCAGCGGACAAATCTATGAAACTGACACCTGTGATGGAAAAGTTTATCCTGCATTGGGGCGAGATGGGGACACGCTGGGGCGTGAACCGTTCAGTTGCCCAAATTCACGCGTTGCTGCTGATGTCGCCGCAGCCGCTGAATGCAGAGGAAATCTGTCAGATCCTGTCCCTCGCCCGCTCCAATGTTTCCAACAGTATGAAAGAGCTGTCAGGCTGGGGTCTGGTCAAGACCGTTCATGTGCTGGGGGACAGGCGAGACCATTTCACGACCCTGAAGGATGCCCAGGAAACCTTTAATATCATAGTTGAGGAACGCAAGAAGCGCGAGATTGACCCGACCCTGGCCATGCTGAAGGAACTGAGCGCGGAACTGGATACTGATAAAAATGCCGATAAAGAGGTCAAGGAACGCATCAACAATATGCTGTCCTTCCTGGAGATGATGACCAGCTGGTATGACAAGATGAAAAAGCTTCCCAATTCCACCCTCGTCACATTGGTCAAGGCAGGCACCACCATCGTCAAGCTGATAGGTAAGGGATAACGCTATGAAAACCATCCAAGGTGACCTGCTAAAACTGGCTCAAGATGGCCAGTTTGATGTCATACTGCATGGCTGCAACTGCTTTTGTGTGATGGGTGCAGGGATAGCCCAATCCGTCAAGCAGCACTTTCCTGAAGCCTTTCAGGCCGACTACCGCACTGAAAAGGGTGACAGGGACAAGCTCGGCAGTTACAGCTCAACACTGATAGAAAAAGACAGCTCTCGTTTCACATTGGTCAACGCCTATACCCAGTATCACTGGAGAGGCCAGGGCAACAAGGCCGATTATGATGCCATCCGCTCAGTCTTTAAAGCGGTCAGGCAAGAATTTTCAGGACAACGCATTGGCTACCCGCTGATAGGCGCAGGCCTGGCAGGCGGGGACTGGACAATCATCAAACAAATCATTGATGAAGAACTGGAGAGCGAAGATCATACACTGGTGAAATTCATCCCCTGAACCAACATCAAAACAACCAAACTGTGCTTCATGTTGGCTGGCTCGTCTCCTGTTCCCTTATTATTGCTTCTATCCTTATCCCAGGCGGCCACTGATGTGAGCCAGCATAAGATAAACTCTTCCGGTTTCAGTGGTGAGATAGGCTGAAGCTGTCTCGCCGCTTGGGTCGTTCTGTTCTGATTCGCTGAGCAGGCCTTCATAATCCTGGACATAGCGTTCAACAGTGTCTCTGAAGGACATGTCAGTCTGGTAACGTCCCTGGATACGGTCAAATGTCAGCTGCCCGTCAGGATTATAGAGGTTACGGGTGAAGATATTTTTTTCACCATTCTGGTATCTGAGCCAGGCATCAGTAGCTGTAGGGCTATCAATGGCACGAGAAATTTCATCAATGCGCAAAACATCAAGGGGATCCATATGGACAGCATCTTCTGCCGCACCCTGGGACGAACTGGCCGGCTTATAGGTCGGGGTGTCAGGATCCTTGTTTGCTGAGGATGACAACAGGTCTCCCATTGACCATTGGCTAGATTTTTTTCCGTTATTTGCTTTGTTTGTGGCAGAACCCTGCTTCTTCAGGCCTGAAAACATTCCTGAGGAGGGTTTGGTGGATTGTTCCTGGCTTTGGTATTGGCTGGCATTCTGGACTGAAAGACCCACTTGCTTGGTGACCAGAACAAAACTATCCTCCAGCTTGGTAACAGCGCGTTCTGCCTGCTCGCGTGCAACTTCCCGTAATTTACTGACTTCGCGCAGCTTTTGTTGCCCTGTCATGGTCTGGTCTGCTGAAAAGCCCTGCCTGGCAGTATCGGCATGGTGCTGGGTCTGGGCAAGAGCTTCCTGTATCTGCCTAGTAAACAATAATCTTGTCTGGTCAAGTTCTGTTGTTTTTGCTGAAAGCTGTTCCAGGTGTTGGGCAGAATTTGTGTCCCTGCCCTTTACGATGGCAGCCTCAAGCGTCCTGGCTTCATCAAGGATGGCAATTCCCTGGCTTTCAAACTGCTGTGTCAGGCTTCTGATCTGCTCAATAAGATCTGAAGAGGACAGGTGCAGTTTTTGGGCTTCCTGGTCAGCTTGTTGCTGTTTAAGAAGGGCATCTGCCTGAGTTTGCTGCCTTTGTTCAGCCTGTTGCTGTTGTAGGCGAAAAGCTTCGGCCTCTCTGCGTTGTTTTTCCTCAGCCTGTTGCTGTTGGAGACGAAAATCCTCTTCCTGTCTTCTCTGGTTTTCTGCGGCTTCCCTCTGTCTACTTTCAAAGGCATTGGTTGCACTTTGGGTAGACATGCTGAACTGGTCGCTTGTATCCAGGATAGACTGGTTGTTCATCGACAATGTCTTGTCGAGCAAGTTGGTCTGTGCCTGGAGAGAGCTTTCAATGGTCGAGCTATGTTCATCAAGGGTACGCTTCATCTTGCTGGTTTGCAGGCCAAGGGTCGCGCTCATGGCATTGGCCTGGTTTTCCATTGAACTGTCAATTTCAGAAATACGTTGTGTCAAAGACTTGTCAATACTGCGTGCCTTATTTTCAAGTGAGGCATCCAGGGCGCGAGCCTTCTGTGAAAAAGCAGCATCCATTGCAACGGCCTTTTCGCCCAATGACTGGTCAAGGGCTGCCACATGGTCAGAAATAGAGTCGTTCAGTACCCTGGTTGTACCATCAAGTTTCTGGTTCATCTCAACCATGCGTTGGCCAATGGCCGCGTCCATAGCGCGGGCTTTTTCACTCAGGGCATGATCCATGGCAGATGCTTTCTGGCCAAGAGCAGCATCCATTTCTGCTGTTTTTTTGCTCAGTGTGGCATCCATTTGGGCAGACTTGCTGTCCATCGCTGAATAAAGCTTGTCAGTCTGCACAGCAATAGAGTTGTCAATATTCAGAGCCTTTTCGTCGAGCGTCTGGCTCAGGGCTGCTGATCTTTGATCCAGAGCCTGGTTTAGGGCATTGGTTCGCTGATCCAACGTCAGATCAATCGCCTTGGCGCGTTGCCCCAAAGAAGCATCAAGAGCCAGAACCCTTTGTGTCAGGGACTTGTTCATTTTTTTGGAGTGGTTGGTCAGGACAGCATCAATCTTGCTGGTCTGTTCAGCCAAGGTCTCCCCAAGTTTCTCGGTTTTGCTCTGAAGGGTATCAGACTGCTCAGTCAGGATAGTCGACTGTTTGGCCAGCAGGCCTGTCTGTTTGGCCAGGTTACCATGCAGGTTTTTAAGGCTGGTGTCAGCTGTTTTTACCACCTTATCCATCCGAGCCTGTTCACTGACCAGCTTGTCCATCATGGCAGGGATGCTGTCCGTCACCTGCTGATTGATATTTTCAAGTTTTGAGGTGACCATCGCATTGGCCTCATGCAGCTTGTGGGCTGCCTCTGCTGATTTCCTGGCAAGGGACTTGGCCACTTCGCTGCTGCTTTTGACCAGTTTCTGATCTACCAAATGACCAACCTGTCCTATGGCGGCCACCACATCCTGGCCGTGCTTCAGCAGATCCTTGCGTTCTGTAGCCAGGTCAGAGACCAAGCCCTTGATCACGTTTTCATTGCGGTCATAAGACTTTTCCAAAGCTGTAATTTCGCGGTGGACAATTGTTTCGAGTTCGCCAGCCCGCGCAATGGAATGGGAGATGGCATCATCCATAGATGAAATCTGGCGGCGGATTGTTTGGCCAATAGAGGCAACCTTTTGCTCTGCCATCTTGTCTGGTTCTGCCAGCCTGATTGCAACCTCGGTCATGGCAGAGGCCATCAGTTTCATTTCCTGGGCGCGAACAGCAAGGGTTGCCATCATCCAGGCCATGGCAATCGGGATCAGGATACAGGCGGCAATAATAAAGATGGCCGGTGTCAGTGCGACATCAGTAATGGCCTGAAACTGGCCAATATTCTGGCCGACAGCAACCCATCCAAGCAATCCGCCAATGAAAAACCAGATAACAGAGAAAATAGTCGCTGACATATAGGGTTTTTTGGAAGGCTTGGCATCAAGGGCATAGATCAGCCCACCAATTGAGGGTTTGGCTTCCGAAAGGGACGGCTTTTTCCTGGCAGGGCCTGCGGCCAGCCTGCGTGTTGGTTCAGCCTGGGAAGGTGAGCGAACTGGCCTGGTAGGCAAGTTCTGCTCAGTTGTGACTGGCCTGCGAACAGGGTGTTGGGCTGGAGCAGCCTGGGCAGCCGTTGGCGTGACAGGACTTGCTGCTGCAGGGCGTGGCGTAGCCTTCGTCTGGCCTGAAGCCATCGGCGCGGCAGCGCGCGGTGCTGCACTTGGCGCACTGGCTACATCAATGCGGAAACCGGAAGCCTGTGGTGTTTCAACAGGTTTCCGGTTCGCCGATGCTGTAATGTCTGTTTTCTCCTGCGCCATAACTGTCTATGCCTTCGCCCCAAAACCTCACTTCCCCGACTTAACAGAATCTGGGAAAAAAGGAACATAATCAAGTGTATAATATTATTTTCTTATAAAATTACACTTTGTTTAGGGCTAAAAAATGGTCGCGTGTTGCCTTATAGAGTCATGGTTAGCACAGGGCTAATGTATAGCTGGAAACAGCAAAATTATTATGGAGCAGTAGAACTGGTTAATGGCCTTGCCAGGTGATTTCTTAAAGGGCGTTCCTTAATGTTGCTGTGCGCTTTTCCTTTTTCTTTTTGCCTGTAATGTCAGCAGGCAACTCTTCAGCCTTTTGCAAGCGTTTTTGGTAAACTTTTTGCGCAGCTGCACTCCAGGGCTCTGGGCGACACCTGCAAGACCTTTTCAGCTGCTTACGATAGAGGAAGGCGTTTTTTAGGTCACGGTAACGGTTGCCACGCAAGTCTCTCATGGACTGGGCAGTGTCACCGCTGCCCTGACTGGAATAGTAAACCCGTGTTGTCGCACTGCAACTGGCCTTACAGATTGATTTCAGGTTCTGCTTTTTCAGGTTAGCACCGATCTTATCAACGGGCCAGTAAAACCCATCACAGAGACGCACACACATAGCCCTGCGACCTGCTGGTTTTCTTTTTTTCCTTGAAAAAGATTTTGGCAGTCTGGAGCGTTTAGCCTTTTTACCATTTCCATAGCCGCCAAGGGTGTTCGATTTTGCCAGCTTTGTTTTTTTCCGTGTGCCAGTTTTTACTGCTGCTGGAATTGGCGCAGGTATTGCAGACCTCTGTCTACGATAAACCCGTCTTTTACGGACAGGGGCAGTGCCAAAAAGGTTGCCAAAAAGGCCTCCAGAACTTTGCTTTTGTTTTTGCCGTTGATAACGGATATAGCGTTCGCGTTTCGCCAAGACCTGCTGCTGGTAACGCGAAAGTTGCTGCTTCTGGTGGGATTGGGCTGGAGCAATATCTGTATTGATAAAAAAAATAAGTACGAGAGCGACCATGAGTGTCACAGGGTACAGGTGATTATCAGCAGATGGTCGTTTCACAAATTCTTTAAAAAACATGGTCTGATGCCCTAAACTAAACAAAAATATTATGACTGAATGCAATAACAGGGTACATGGTACGAACCCAAAATATACAGACTTAGCTATAGGACTAAAGATTAACAGGAAGGTTCTGCCAATTGGTTAAGCATATGCAGTTTCTTATGTTTTCGTAACTCCCCAGCTTGTTTTAGGTGTATTAACTAATTGATAAATAACGATAAAAATAAATCGTTATTTTTAAAACCACTAAAATATGATCATTTTTCCATTAAAAAACAGGATTTTTAGACTGTATTCCGCTTGAAACCG
>JAJRRF010000159.1 GCA_024279735.1 Alphaproteobacteria bacterium | reverse complement strand
CATTTGATCCAGAACAGTTGTTACAATGTCCATGAGTTCCTCCGTTTTGAAGGATTGATGTCGTTTACAACACCATCTTCCCACAAATTGAGGGCTCACTTATTTTTTTGTTGGGTGAAAACTGTCCGAACTATTGTTATATATAAGGCAAGGAAATGCCTTTATATATCAGTGAGCCTTTGAAAAACGGGTTTGAGAAGCTTTGGCACTCCAGTATCAGGCTTTGGTAATGAAGAAACTGGGTAATGAATAAATCGGCAATCATCGCACTCTTGTTATCGTCAGATTTTTAAGGCAAGGCTTGTCATGTCTCTAGATCAAAAATTAAACTCGTTGTATTTACCTGGGAATCCTGGAAATACCCGTATAGTGGTTGCTATGTCAGGTGGCGTTGACAGCTCTGTCGTTGCTGCTTTACTGAAAGACCAGGGCTATGATGTGGTCGGCATTACCCTGCAACTCTATGACCATGGCAGCAAGGTTGAGAGTACCAAAAGCTGTTGCGCGGGGCGTGATATTGAGGATGCCCGCATCGTTTCTGAGAAAATTGGCATTCCTCATTATGTCCTGAATTATGAAAGCCGTTTTTCAGAGCGCGTGATAGATAATTTTGTCGACAGCTATCTGGCTGGTGAAACGCCGGTACCTTGTATTGACTGCAACCAAAAGATAAAGTTCCGCGACCTGTTGCAGGCTGCTAAGGACTTGGGGGCGCAGGCTCTGGCAACAGGGCATTATATTTCCTCAAGGCCGGGAACCGATCATTGGAAAATGTATAGGGCAAAGGATGCAGGTCGAGACCAGAGTTATTTCCTGTTCAATACCCCGCGCGAAGACCTGTCCTTTTTACGCTTCCCGTTAGGGGGCTATGAGAAAGACTTTACCCGCTTGTTGGCCGAAAAATATGGGCTGGATATCGCCCATAAGCCAGACAGTCAAGATATATGTTTTGTTCCGACAGGGCACTATACTAACCTTATCAACAGGCTACGTCCTGATGCTGTCCGTCCTGGTATTATCCGGGATATGGATGGTCAGGAGGTTGGCAGGCATGATGGAATTGTAAACTATACAATTGGGCAGCGGCGCGGACTTGGCATCTCAACGGGAGAGCCGCTCTATGTGATCAGGATTGAGAGCGGGGACAATGAAGTTATTGTGGGTTCCAGGGAAAATCTGGCTACAACTTCAGTGTTGTTGAGAGACATTAACTGGTTGGGAAATGGCCAGCCAGAAGATTTTTCATTGGACGGGATTCCTCTCTTTGTTAAGGTAAGGTCAACCCAGACACCTGTTGCTGCGAGCCTCGTATATCGTGTTGGACAGTATTTTATTGATCTGGAGCAAAGTGAATATGGGGTTTCTCCTGGCCAGGCATGTGTTTTTTATAGTGATGACAGTAACTGTGCCCAGGTTTTGGGTGGTGGCTGGATTTGCCGTGACGGAGCTTTGGGAAATGAATGCCAGACAAATTTAGAAGACAGAAAGATCGTGAAAAGATGAGTGACCGGCACCTGAAGGACAATGAAACTGTAAAGAATGCCTATGCAGGCTGGGTCTCTTTTTATGACTATACATTTGGGGTTGTCTCGCAGGTTGGCCGCAAACATGCTGTCAGGACAATAAACCGCCGCAAAGGAAAAGTGCTGGAAGTTGGGGTCGGGACAGGGATGTCATTGCAGCACTATGAAAAGCACCTTGAAATTTATGGCATTGATATTTCGCCTGAAATGTTGGAGCGGGCTGAAAAGCGAAAAAATATCAAGGGGCTGTCCCATGTCAAGGAGCTTAAGGAGATGAGTGCCTGCACCCTGGATTATCCTGATAATTATTTTGATGTTGTCGTTGGCATGTACTTGATTACAGTTGTTCCTGACCCAAACAAGGTCATGCAGGAATTGCGCCGGGTCTGTAAGCCTGGCGGGGAGCTGATGCTGGTGAACCACTTTAGCACAGAAAAGGGATTGCGCGGCTGGGTTGAGCACAAGATGATTCCGCTTTCAGACAAGATTGGCTGGCATCCGGTCTTCCCTATTGACAATGTGCTGGGTTATGAAGGCTTGAAGCTGGTGGGGCAAAAATCCTTGAGGCCGGCTGGTGTCTTTACCATGTTGCGTTTTCGCAAGGTGGATAAAGAGGCTGTTGAGACTCTGGGCAAGAAAGAGGGTCTTAATATGCCTGAGGATGAAAAGGCTGTTGCCTGATTGTTCGTTCTGCCTCTGGAGACAAGTTGTATTTAGGTTCATTCAGGAGGGCTTGTCCTGGCTCTCTTATGGCGCATAAATTCTACCGGACAGCCTCCCTTTTTTAAATGAGGGAGTGCATACTAATGCTTGGCACCTGGAGTCTTGTAGCACCAGACAACCGCAGGCGGGATGTTGATCCAGATACGTTTGGAGCTTTGAGCCTCAATGCTTGAATCCAAGGGTATCGGTGATTTGGGGCCGTAGGTGAATTGCACAACCTTGCCTGTTTTCCCGATAATATCAAGGGAATCCTTGCGCATCTGGATGCGTTTCTTTTTGGAAAAGACCAGAAGAGGAAGTCCAGATATAATGGTATAGTCCTCATTCTTCGCCTTGCCCTTTGCCAAATGGCTGAGAAACGAAAAGGCATCCTCGTCAATGATGCGTACTTTGGGGTAGCGTTGGCTGAGCAGTTTGCGAAAGTCTGGGTTTAGTTCTATCAGGGTCAGGTTTTCTTCTTTTACCCCTGCATTGAGAAGGGCTTCAGTAAAAATGCCTGTACCAGGACCCAGTTCAATGACCTTGGTGTCAGGTGAGGTCTTGGCGGCAGCAACCATAGCCCTGGCCAAGAAACGGGAACTGGGGGCATTGGCTCCTGTACGTAACGGGCTGGAGAGCCAGGCACTGAGGAAAACCCTAAGGTCATTAAGTTTGCTTTTTTTGCTGGTTGTGGAGGGTATCCTGGATGTTTTTTTATCTTGGCCAGATTTCATTATGGACTGCTCTTCCAGGGTAATACTCGGTTCAGGTACAGTGTTCGTCGCTGTGCCAGATAAAGGGTGTTGCAATAGCCTGGTGATCCTTAAGGTAGTAATGACCTGGCTTGCTGTTGTTGTTTTTAAATATACTACCCAGATTTACCCTGTTTGGATAAGATAATCCATTGTTTTTTTGCAGTTGGTAATGGCTATCAAGGGATTGTGGGTCAGACTCTTAAAGTTCAATCAGGTGATTGGGTAATTCATTCTTGGTATTTTCTTCTGGAGGGAAGTGTTGTTGGAGAACTGTACCGCATATCCCTATGGCATTGACAAAGCCTTGGGTCGGTTTATTTTGCTGAATTTTTTCACGCATGGCTGAGACGACATCTTTCCAGACATCCTTGTCCACCTTTTGGTAAACTTTTTGGTCTGCGATGACCTCAATATAATGTTCTGAGATAGAGACAAAGATCAAAACCCCTTTTCTATGGGAGGTATGGTGCATCTCCTGGGAGATAAACTGCTCCATGGCATATCTGTGGGCACGCTTTTTCTTGATGAAAGACGGGGTGGTGATAAGCCTGATAGGATGCCACTGAAAAAAGGCTGACAACAGGGCGAAGCTGACCAACTGGATCAGATAAATGTTTTCCTGGGGTTGAAAGCGGAAAGACCAGCTCGTCAACTGGGGCAAGAAAACCAGTACCATCGGAATGGCAAGGGCGATAAGGGCAGCCCACAATAGGGCAATAAAGCGGTAGTCATCGCTTTGCCCTGTGACCACAGCAATAATTTCTCCGCTGGTCTTTTCTTCAGCCCTTGTCAGAGCCTGTGATATTTTAGCTTTGTCTTGGGTGCTAAAGAATGTCATTTGTACTGTCCTCTCTGTTGCCATTACCAGCTACCTGATGATCCGCCGCCGCCAAAGCCTCCGCCTCCCCCGCTCCAGCCTCCGCCACTTCCATCAGACCATCCTCCTCCGCTGCTCCATCCTCCTGATGATCCTGTGGAACTGTAATCTGTATCAGAATCCTGAGGGATGATCAGGACACCGCCGCCCTTTGAGTTTCCTGTTCCTCCCAGAAAGGAAAACAGTGTGGGGGCAAGTGCAAAAACAAAGAAGAGTATGAAGGGCAGGAAATTGCCGAAGTTTCCCTTTGGGGAAGTTTTTTTAGCTTTCAGCCTTTGTGCGACCTCATCCTTGTTGCCAAGCAATATGTCAATAATATCCTTGGTGCCAGACAGGATGCCATCAAACATTTTGCCTTTTTTAAAATGGGGCTTGATACTTCGCCTGATGATGGCATCTGCAAGGGAATCAGTAAGTGTCCCCTCAAGTCCATAGCCAACCTCAATGCGCATCTTTCGTTCTTTTGGTGCGATGACCAGCAGGATACCGTTGTCAGTACCTTTTTGCCCAATCTTCCAATGCCTTGCCAGTTCAACCGAAAATTCAGCTATATCGTAGCCCTGGAGTGACGGGAGGGTGACGATCACCAGTTGGTCACTGGATTTTTTTTCAAGCTTGCTAAGCTGTTCAAGCAAGGCCTGTTTTTGGGCAGTGCTGAGCATGTTTGCGCGGTCAACAATTTGCCCTGTCAGCCTAGGATAAATCGGTGCGGAGAGAGCCGTGTTGGCAATAAGGCTGAGAAGAAGTGTGAGGGCAGCTATATATCGTATAGCAGAAAGATGCCCTGACATCCTGCGATATGTTTGGGGTGTGAAGGGCATCCAATTCTCTGCGGGTCCATTTCCTGGTTTGTATTATTTGTCAAAATTAATTTCAGGGACGGCCATCTTGTCTTTTGCTATTGTGAAGGTTTCCATAGCCTCGCTGTCAGGATACATGAAGGACTTCCACCAGCGACCAGGGATAATGCGCAGTTCTGTATTATAGTGTTTGACGGCTCTGATATAGTCTTTCCTGGCAACGGCAATCCTGTTTTCTGTGCCTTCTAGCTGGGATTGCAATGTCAGGAAGTTCTGAGAGGACTTTAGGTCAGGGTAACGCTCGACAACGGCAAGTAGCCTGCCCAAAGCCCCCTTCAGGTTGGACTGGGCTTCCTGAATTTTCTGGAAGGCTGCCGGGTTGGTCAGGACATCCTTGGGAATGTTGATCTGTGTCTGGGTTGCCTTGGAGCGAGCCTCTATGACACTTTGCAAGACATCCTTTTCATGGGAGGCGAAGCCTTTTACCGTCTTGACCAGGTTTGGTATCAGGTCAGCCCTGCGCTGGTATTGCGAGAGAACTTGGGACCACTTGGCCTTGGCCTCTTCCTGATAGGTTGGGATATTGTTGACCCCGCAGGCGGACAGGGACAGGGATATCAGGAGAAAAATCCCAATATTTAGTACTTTTGAGCTTGTCCTGGCTGTGATATATCTCATCAAATCATAACTCCCCAGTTGTTTTGCTGATGTGAATTTAGGACTATTGGTTTAATAATTCAAGCACTTACCTGATTACGCCATCCTCTCCGACATCCTTATGAATTTTTCAGTTCTAGGGGGTGTACAGATGGAAATATAGGCCAGTCTTTCGATCATATCACCAAGTTTATAGCGTCTATTGAATCGATATTCAAATTCTGCGAGATAATGGTGTAGATATTTTTCTGATAT
>JAJRRF010000158.1 GCA_024279735.1 Alphaproteobacteria bacterium | reverse complement strand
GCTTCAAAAGCAGGTAAATCTTTCGGAAAATCTTCCCAAAGCTCTCTCTTATGGTCTTCTGTCATGTCATATTCTCCCTAAACTATTAACAACAGAGAATACAATGAATATGAGCCTTAATTAAGGGGATAGGTATGCACTCACAGGGTTAAATAAAAGCACTATTGTTCTGTCCCTTGTGTTGCTTATGGCTGGTTTGATGGAAATATTTAGCACTTTCGGTTATTCAATTTTGACACTGGAAAGCAAGGCCAAGGCGGCCAAGACGGTTAAACCAGAACAGGAAGCACCAAAGCCAGCACTGAACACAAAAGAACAGTCACAGGCTCAATTGATGGCCGCGCTAAAAAAGCACGGTGTGAATCAGTCAAAGATAGCTGAAGCCTTTGGGGTTAATCAGTCAACAGTAAGCAGAACACTCGCTTAAAATTTGATAGAATATAATTCCCTGCCTAGCGGTGGGGATTTTTTTTGTCCTGTCCTTAGTGCGGCTTTCTTGGCAAGCGGTACTTTTTATTTTAGAACCTTATCAGAACCTTAAAATAATTTCAATTTTTAGCTTACTTGCTAACTCGTTGAAATATAAGGAAAAAATGGTGCCGCAGGGGAGAATTGAACTCCCGACCCCGTCATTACCAATGACGTGCTCTACCACTGAGCCACTGCGGCCTCTGTTATTGATTGGGACGGTTGTGGCAATTGCCAGTCCAGGTCATCAGCCATAGCTATGGAACGCGGGGCTTAGGAGAATCAATATCAAGATTTTTGAGAGATACACTGCTGCGGCCTAATGGGCAAGCCTGTTTTTATTTTTTTCACTTTCTTTTGCCTAAAATTATTTTATGATGCCCCAAGGCAGGGCAGGCAGGTTTTGCCAATGATGGCAGCGAGACGGGAATGGATGGGACGGGATGGAGAGCAAGGGCAGGAAGGCTGAACTGGCGCAGGAACGGGCAGCGCGTATTGCGGAGCAGATGCGGGACAACCTGAAAAAACGCAAGGCCCAGAAGCGGGCGCGTACTAAATCCGCTGCAAAAGGCGATGATGGCTAGGGCGAAAAGCTGGATTTAGGTGTGCATACTCAGCCAGCCAGATGAAAATTATCTTTTTATTAAGGCTGTTCTGGTTCATTACCGTAGGATATCCCTTGGACATTCGCATGGCAGGTCAGGGTGCGGATATAACTTTAGCAGACAGGTTATTTGGTTATGGACAGAATTCGCATAGTGGGCGGCGGCACGTTAAATGGCGAACTGCCTATTTCCGGTGCCAAAAATGCAGCCTTGCCCCTGATGATTGCCAGCCTGCTGACAGGCGACACCCTGACCCTGAAAAATATCCCGAACCTCGCGGATGTTCACCAGCTGGGGCGTATCTTGCGCAACCATGGGGCTGACTATTCGCTTGCTGGCCGCCGTCCAGGTGCTGACAAGAATAGCGGCGAGACCCTGCACCTGAATGCTCGTGACATTTGGGACACCACCGCGCCCTATAACCTGGTCTCGACCATGCGTGCCAGTTTCTGGGTGCTTGGCCCGCTGCTTGCCCGTGAACATAAGGCACGGGTATCCTTGCCAGGTGGCTGTGCAATCGGCACACGTCCTGTTGACCTGCACCTTGATGGCCTGAAGGCCTTGGGGGCGCAGATAGATATTGAGGAAGGCTACGCTGTTGCCCATGCCCCTAAAGGGGGGCTGGTCGGGGCGCATATCACGTTCCCGCTGGTTTCTGTCGGGGCGACCCACCAGGTGCTGATGGCTGCTGTGTTGGCGCGGGGCGAGACTGTTATAGAAAATGCCGCTGCCGAACCTGAAATTGGGGATGTGGCACGTTGCCTGATCAAGATGGGGGCGAAAATTGACGGGATTGACAGCCATACCCTGACCATCCAGGGGGTTTCCCAGCTGGAAGGTGCCGTTCATACCGTTGTGCCAGACAGGATTGAGGCTGGGACCTATGCAATGGCGGTTGCGGCCACAGGCGGGGATGTGACCTTGCTTGGCGCGCGCGCAGAACATTTCCAGAGTGCAATTGACCTGATGCGTGAGGCAGGGGTCAGTATTGAGGATACGGGTACAGGCGTGCGGGTGTCCCGTAGTCCAGGCCAGGCTCTGAAGCCGCTCAACCTGAAGACAGAGGTGTTCCCAGGTTTCCCGACCGATCTCCAGGCTCAGATGATGGCACTGATGCTGTTTGCCGATGGCGAATAGACTATCCGCGAAACCATATTTGAAAACCGCTTCATGCATGTCCAGGAACTTGCCCGTCTTGGTGCGCGGATCTCCCTGGACGGCGACAAGGCGACCATAACAGGCAATGCCCAGTTGACCGGGGCGCAGGTGATGGCAACTGACCTGCGGGCCTCGGCCTCACTGATTATTGCAGGGTTGGTGGCGGAAGGGGATACCATTGTCAACCGTGTCTACCACCTGGACCGCGGTTTTGAGCGTCTGGAAGACAAGTTCAACAGTTGCGGCGCAAAAGTGGAACGCCTGAGTTCCTAAGGACATCCGCAATATTAAGTGAGGTGGTCAGTAAAAACTGGACAGGTGTTTAAGCTATAGAAATTTGTTACCGTCGGCATATAAAGGAGAGAGCAATGCCGAATAATCGAAAAATCTAGGACAACCTGCAAGCAGGTTCGGTCAGCCGACCTTGCCCTAGCTGCTTAATGGCGCATATCTTAACCCGCAAATCGAATCGGTTTGCTCGCACTATACGAGGCCTTCAAGGCAAAAGTTGCGCTGGAGGCTGTGAAGGGGGAAGAAACCGTTGCCCAGCTCTCAAGCCGTCACGGGATTCACGTCAGCCTGATCCATGAGTGGAAAAAGACGCTTGAGGGCGGTGCAGAAGAGCTGTTTACGCGCAAGAATGCCAAGAAATCGCAAAAGGATGAAAAAGGCCTTAAGGAGCTGCACGCCAAAGCTTGTGCTTGGACTTGATCCGAGTATTAGGTCAGCTGACGGTGGAAGTTGGTTCGGTATGCAGCTTACACAGCCAAACAGTTGGCCATGGTCTGCCCTCACTTTGGAACGCGGGCGGGGCGTGTGGCGCAGAAACGCAAAAAAGCATGATTGAGCCAAAACATCCCAAAGTCAGCCTTGCCAGGCAGTGCAAACTGCTTAAATTCAACCGTTCGTCCTATTATTACAGGCCGCGTCCAGTGAGCCCAAAAAACCTGGAACTGATGGCTCAGATTAACGAACAATATCTGGAGACACCTTGTTATGGGGCGCGGCGGATGCAGCAAGTTTTGCTACGCCAGGGGCACAAGGTCAGTCGTGGCAAGGTGCGCAACCTGATGAAACAGATGGGCATTACCGCCATTTACCAAAAGCCGCGCACCACCATTCCAAACAAGGCGCACAAGAAATACCCGTTCGACCTGCTACTCGAACCGATGGTGTTCGGGGTCTCACTGTTGCGGGATCTGGAGATAAATCGCCCCAACCAGGTCTGGTGCACCGACATCACTTATATCCCTGTGGAGCGCGGATATATACCTTTGCGGGAACAGGGAATATTCCTATTCCCGCAAAGCGGATCTTTACTTAAACTGTCACTGTAACTTTTCGTTCATTGAACTGCATCAGTTAAGGAAGCCTGCATCTTGCCGTCTTTGGCATATAGCGTCCAGCTCCACAACGGATCAATCGAAATATAGGTTATCTTGATAATGCGTCCATTGAGAAAATAAGCGTATATCCGCGTTTCGTTTGGATGGATTGGTCCTGACCATTTCACACGGGCGACCCCGTTTTCCAATGGTGCGCCGAGCAGCTTTGATAGCTCCTTAACTGTCGCAGTTGGTGTAAAGCTTGGCAACACTTCTGTTGCGATCCGTTTCTGCTCTTTTGTCATCAATGCCAAAGCATCTTTGCCAATAGTGGGCGCGCCGTAAGTGTAGAAGAAAACCAGGGCAATTGCACGAAATTCTAAAAATGAAAAACCTAAAAACTGTTTGCTTTCAATGTCTTAGTTCTTGTTGTATTTTTTACCATCTTGTAAATCGGCTATATTTCCTATGTTTTCTGCTACGGAACATAGTTTAAT
>JAJRRF010000157.1 GCA_024279735.1 Alphaproteobacteria bacterium | reverse complement strand
GGTTTTTTCACTGCCATCAGGCATGGGAGTTAGCCCTTTTGTTTTTGGACGTTGACATAACGGCCAACATCAAAAACGGGAACTCCCGCCCCTGCAACCCTTTATCTTTGCAACGGCTGCCAGGGATCTGAACCAGTATAGCTAAGGTCTTTTCGGGGTCGTGTACTTGACCTCTTTCTGGAATGGTTCCCAGGTCAGCTTATATCCAACATAGCCTTTTTCATTTGGCTCCATCTGGGTGGTTGTCAAGAACCTTGTCTTGCCCTCAGGAACTTTTTTTTTCGGGTCTACTTTTCCCATAAATCACCTTTTGTCATGAATCAAGATAGCCATTGCAAGATATTGCAATTAGGAACAATCCTGATATGGTTTTATACCTGTCACTTGATTATGCACGAGACGGGTATCTTGCCCAGTCTGTCAGACCGGTATCTTGACTGTGTTGTCAATTTCAGGCTCTGCAACAATTTTGCCGCCAGCCTCAATCTCTTCATCGCTCGCGTCACGGACAGACAGTACTGTAAGCGTAAAGACAACCTCCCGGCCACAAAGCGGGTTATTGCCATCAACCGTCAATGTCTTGTCATCCATCCTGGTCACGATAAAGTTACGCGGCTGATTGTTTTCACCTTCTGTAATGATGGTCATGCCAATTTCCCGGTATTCTTCCGGAACATTCTCTATACGGTCGGTAAACACCAGGGACTCGTCCCGGGGACCATAAAGCTGGTTGCAGTCTACAGGAACCTTGATAATGTCCCCTGCGGACTTTCCCTCCAGCTCCTTGGTGACATCAGACCCCAAAACTTCATTCTGTCCATGAATATAGCCCAACGGGAACTCTACCTTGGTCAGGACATGCCCAGACTTCTGGTCTATCACCTCATAGGAGAGTTCAACAAACTTATTCTCCCGGATCGTTTCATTCATCACAAACCAAAACCTTCTGCTGCACCTGCCTGGAACAGCCGCAAAAACAACAGGACGACCTGTCCTAGTCCCTTGTTCCTGTGCCTATCCCAAACAGGGAAATAGTTAGGACACCCTCAAAAATAACCGAATCATTTAGCTTGATCCTTTATTTCGGCGTGTATCCTTAAAAGATCGAAGCCCCAAAAATCTTGACATCCTCTTGTTCATAACCAAGAACCAGCCTGCCAAGCCATTCACCTTTTTTCTTGGTGCTGTGCTGGCGGTACAGGACCGTAACATGCTCACCCCGACGAATCAGGCCAATAAAGTCTATGTCCTCAGACAGGTTTCTGGTCAGCTCACTTCTGGCAAACTGTTTTCCCACCTCAACCTGGTCAAGGCCATGTGCCAGCGACTGGGAAAAATTCTTGACGAATTCGCCATATTGGCCAGCATTGGAATTTTTGATCAGGTCAGCCCATAAAGGGTGGGCAATCGCCAATATCTCATCATCCGTTTTTTCAATAATGTTCATTTATGTTTCTCTGTTACCATCTGATGTTACGCAAATTTCAAATAATCGTGCAAAACGTTCTTCCCAGAAGGAAATACGAAGCGAAAGCGAAGTCAAAGGGTCAACGCCCCATCACTAAAGCAGGCCGTGCTGTAGCGCAAAAAGGCTGTGTGCCTTTGGAACGCGTAATATCTGTTACCCTCAACAAACGGCTTTGCTCACCGCATAAAAAAGATCAACATATAACAATGTTGACCTTTATGCTTAAGTGCCTGACTGGATATCCAGTCAGGCATAAGACACCCAGACAAAAATTCAGGACAAACTTTTGTCTGGTATTTTTAGGTCTTGGCGACTTTTTTCACTTTGGTCTTTATCGCCGAGCCTTCATCCTTTTTGGCCTCTTTTTTCTTCACTTCCTGGAGACCCTTGTCTTCCATCTCATCCTTGTCACCGACCAGATGATAGAGGGGAGCTTTTTCCATGGTGTACTCACCTGTCTTAGGATCACGGCGCGAAACAGTCAGGACATGCCAGTTATCATCGTCCAGTTTCATGTGGTCACCGCGATAATAATATCCAGGCCAGCGCGTTTCCTTACGGAACAGCGTATGCTGGAAAACGGCCTCAGAAGTCAGGAAGCGATGCTTCAGTTCCCAGACACGTAACAGTTCGTGAATGTTTTCAGCAGCCAGGCTCTCAAAATCTTCCTCCATGATCTTCATTTTCTTAAGACCAATATTGAGCAACTTTTCGTTGGTCATATAGTTGACCGTCACACCGGCACAATACTCATCCATACATTTCTGCAAACGGTCGAGACCTTGCCTTGGATTGATATAGTGCGGGTTAACATCACCAGCCACAATCTCATTGCGATAGATCTTGTAATGCTCCATCGGCTTGAAGATTTCTTTTTCGCGTCGCCTGATCTGCTCATCAGATACCCTGATGCCGTCAGCCTTGCCATCATCAATATATCGGCAGGCAGCCTTCGCAGCCAGACGGCCTTCGGTGAATGACCCAGATGAGAACGCATGGGGTGTCCCGCCAACGGCATCCCCAGCACCGAACAGACCATGAACGGTCATCATCCGGTTATAGCCCCAGAAATATTCTGGCGGGGAAATATCTTCTGGCCCACTTGCCCAGCCACCACAGCCTGTCGCATGGGATCCCATAACATAAGGCTCTGATGTGGTCAGTTCAGGATTTTCATATTTAGGGTCAACATCTGTCGCAGCCCACAATACAGCCTGGCCAACGGTCATGCCAAGAAAGTTTTCCCAGCCAACCTCTTCAAGATGCGGATCCTGGAAGGAATGCATCGTGATCATGTGGATAGGGCCTCGACCCGCAGCAACCTCATTAATGAAAGCATGGTTGCGGAGACAGGTCGGGATTGGCTGATGGGAGAAATGCTGGTTTTCTGTATCCAGATATGCCTTGCCAACCATTTTGGAAAGCTCAGGAAACCATTTGGATTCATACTCTTCACCATTACAGTTCTGGGTATAGGTCTTAAGATGCAAAAAGTAAGCACCAACCGGGCCGTAACCATCTTTAAAACGAGCCAGCACGATACGGTTTTCCATCTGGGTCATTTTCGCGCCAGCACCGATCATAAGACCATAAGCTGAACCTGACGACCAAGGTGCATACCACACACGGCCCGCACCCTCACCCACAGAACGTGGCTTAAAGATGTTAGACGCACCGCCAGCACCACAAATCACAGTTTTGGATTTGAAAACATGATAGTTACCTGTACGCACATTAAAGCCAACAGCACCGGCAACCCGGTTTTCCTTGGCATCATCCATCAGCAAATGTGTGACACAAATACGGGTAAACACCTTGTCAGCCGATTTTTTAGCAGCTTCAGCAACAATTGGCTTATAGGATTCACCATGAATCATGATCTGCCAACGGCCTTCACGCATATAATGGCCTGTGTCAGGATCCCTCATCAGAGGTAGACCCCAGTCTTCAAACTGATGCACAGCACTGTCAACGTGACG
>JAJRRF010000156.1 GCA_024279735.1 Alphaproteobacteria bacterium | reverse complement strand
TGGAAGGATTGTCGCCAGGGTACTCGAAAATATGATAAGCCACAAACCAAAATCAATGCGGCAATTGGTGGATGATACCTTCGAATTTCGTTACTTTCAGGATGTTTCATACTAAACCTGAGTTAAAGGGATAGGTATGGGCAGCGCACTCATGGCCGTGATAAAGAACAGCCAGTCCGCCCTGGTTATCTCATCGTCAGACTTTTTCACAAAGGCCAGCCAGGCCACATATATGGTAATTGCCCCAGATACCCCTGTTGGCCACGCCCCAAAACCACCCTTGCCTGCCAGCTGGGCAAAAAATACGATGGTTGTCGTCGTTCCCCAGATCACCCAGCTAAAGACATGAGGCTTCACCTTGCCGCGCTGGATATCGCGGATATAGGGGAAATAGGCAATAAAGGTCAGGGCGATGGCCAGCCCGCCCAAAAATTCCTTGGTCATGGCCAATCAATCCCCCAAAGCCTTCAGCCGTGCCAGCAGGGAAGAGGTATCCCAACGGTTGCCACCCATCTTCTGGACATCCTTGTAAAAACTGTCAACCAATGAGGCAACAGGCAGGCTGCTGCCATTCTTTGCCGCTTCTTCCATACAGATCCCCAAATCCTTACGCATCAGGTCGACTGCAAAGCCAAAACCATATTCCCCCGCAATCATGGTCTTGTAACGGTTGTCCATCTGCCAGCTTTGCGCCGCGCCGTGCTGGATCACCTCAATAACCCGCTCACTGTCCAGCCCTGCCTGTTCGCTAAACATCAGCCCCTCTGCCAGCCCCTGCAACAGGCCAGCCACACAAATCTGGTTGACCATTTTGCAAAGCTGCCCAGAGCCACTCTCCCCCATATAGTGACAGGCCTTGGCATAATGGGAAATAATAGGTCTGGCTTCCTCATAGGCCTCCTTGTCCCCGCCGCACATCACAGTCAATTGACCATCTTGCGCGCCAATCTCGCCCCCAGACACTGGCGCATCTACAAAAGAAATGCCGCTTTTCCTGGCCTGCTGGTAACATTGCCGCGCCACTGTGGCAGAGCTGGTCGAATGGTCAATAAAGACAGCCCCCTTTTTCATAAAGGCAAAGGCTCCCTCATTGCCAAGCGTGACCTGGCGCACCGCATCATCATCCTGGACACAGCTGATAACTGTATCCGCATCCCCAACGGCCTGACCAATCGTTGCAAAGCTTTTGCCCTGATATTTTTCAAGCCAGAGCGTCGTCTTTTTTGCGCTACGGTTATAGACACTGACATCAAAACCGTTCTGCGCAAGATGCCCTGCCATTGGGAATCCCATAACGCCCAAACCAATAAATGTAATTTTTTCTGCCATGAATTATCACTCTTTTTTGAAACCTAGTGCATAGTGCGAGCAACCCGTTACGGTTTGCGGGTTAAGATATACGCAATAGTAAGCTGATGCCCAAACACTAAACCCAAGGAGATGTTATCACGATGAACGAGGAAGAACGCAAGATACATATGGAAAAGGATGCAAAGGTCATGAAACAATTCGTCCGCAGTGTGGTGATAAAGACCGTCCTGTTTTTACTGGTTATCGTGATTGGGGTAACTTGGATGATGTATCGCCAATCGTGAGGTTTTGGCATCTCTGGATCTTGACAAATACCATTTTAATACAGCTGTAAACTCTATTTTTACTTGTTTCAACTACACTGCTTTTAGAATCTGTTGGGTCATGTGAGTTGTTTTGGCATTTCCCTTTATTATTTGGTAACTCCCCAGCTTCTTTTTTCACGTAAATACGCGGTTTCAAGCGGAATACAGTCTAAAAATCCTGTTTTTTAATGGAAAAATGATCATATTTTAGTGGTTTTTAAAATAACGATTTATTTTTATCGTTATTTATCAATTAGTTAATACACCTAAAACAAGCTGGGGAGTTACATTATTTGTATAAGTGGTAATGCTATGAGCAAGACAGTTTTGATTGTGGATGATGAGCCGGGACAGTGCCGAATTCTTGAAGAGATGGTGATCCGGTCCGGTTTCCAGGCCATAGTCGCCTCTGGCGGCCTGGAGGCATTGTCTGTCCTCGAAAGCAAGGTCGCCAAGGATATATCAGTCGTCCTGCTTGACCTCCAGATGCCTGAAGTCAATGGCCTTGATGTGCTGGCGCAAATGCGCTCCCTGAGCGTAAGTCCCCCTGTCATTGTCCAGACGGCCAACGGCAGCATGGAAACGGCCATTATCGCCATGCGTGCGGGAGCCTGTGACTTTGTGGTCAAACCAATGAGTTCTGACCGTCTCAAGTCATCCCTGAACAATGCCCTTAAAATTTCAGATAACCAGACAAAAATTGAACACATCAAGAGCAAAAACAGTGATGACTTTACCTTTGATGACATCCTGACCGAAAGTCCCACCATGAAACGGGTTCTTGAGTTGGGGCGCAGGGCTGCCAGTTCAGAAATTCCTGTCATGATTGAGGGAGAAAGCGGCGTAGGCAAGGAACTGATTGCCAAGGCAATCCAGGGGTCAAGCCCGCGCCATAACAAGCCTTTTGTCACCGTCAATTGCGGGGCAATCCCGGAAAACCTGGTTGAGAGTATCCTGTTTGGCCATGAAAAAGGAGCCTTTACAGGCGCAGTCAGCAAACGTATTGGCAAGTTTGAGCAGGCTGATGGCGGCACACTGTTTCTGGACGAGGTCGGGGAACTGCCGTTGGAAACGCAGGTAAAGCTACTGAGGGCAATCCAGCAAGGCGAGGTCGAGCCTGTTGGCGGCAAGAAATCGGTCAAGGTTGATATCCGTATTATCTCAGCGACAAACCAGGACATGATTGGCCTGGTCAAGGAAGGCCGCTTTCGTGATGATTTGTATTACCGCCTGAACGTCTTTCCTGTCATGGTGCCTCCCCTACGTAAGCGAATGGAAGATGTCCCTGCATTGCTGCACCTGTTTCTGGAACGGTTTGCAGCTGAAGAAGGCAAGAAAATTTCGGGTATTGACAAGAAAGCCATGGAACTGCTGTCCCGTTACCCCTGGCCAGGGAATGTCAGGCAACTGGAAAATGCTGTATTCCGTGCTGTCGTGCTGGCAGACCATCAAATGCTTGGCATCAGTGAGTTTCCCCAGATTTCAACCCATATTGATGACTTTGACTTTATAGGTGGTAACGAATTTCTTGAAAAGTCGGCATTGCCGTTGTTTGAGGGGCCTGGCATGATTGGCGGTGATGAGGTCTTGCTTGACACTATCACCGATTCTGGTGGCGATGACAGCAAACTGGGTATTCCCGCACTGGATGAGGATGGCCAGATCCGTTCCCTGAAAAATATGGAGGAGGATATGATAAACCTCGCCATCAGCCGTTATAAGGGAAAAATGACAAAGGTTGCAAAGCATCTCGGTATTGGGCGTTCAACGCTTTACAGAAAGATGCAGGAATTTGGAATTGATGCCAAGGTTTAAAAACCCGGTGGGAAGCACTATATCTATAATAGAATGTAGCTTTCCAATCATCAAGGAACCTGAATATCTTAATTTTCAGATATTCATATATTGGTAATAATTGACAATAATGTGCCTATTTAGGTACAGATATGGAATAATGCTTATAATGTGGCAGAATATTGTTGGCCTATAATACTTATTGGGCAACAGTGAGACCGTATGCTGTGTTTCTTAGTTGTTCCTAAGATGATTTGTTGTGGTTTTGAGGAGGCGTTCTTAAATGTTTTTAAAAGGTAAATCTTCTTTCGCTTTACTGTGTGCGGCAAGTGCACTGTATAGCGGAGTGCTGATGTCTTCACCGCGAGTGGCATTTGCAGAGACCATAGAGATCGGCGTTGACGGTACAGACAAACTGTCTCCAGTCTCCCAGGCTATCCAGAAAAGGCTGGCCTCAAAATTTCGGAAAATTTCCAAGGCAAAAAAATGGAGCAGGGGCGCACTCGTCCAGTATTATGCTGATACGGAATATCAGCCAATATGGGTTGATAGTGCTGGCATAAACAACCGGGCACAGAGCCTGCTCAGGGTACTGGAACGCTCTCCCAAATATGGTCTTGTCTCATCTGATTTCAAAACCAAATATGCAACAGCAGATACAGGGGAAGCCCTGACTTCCAACATGCTTGCCCGCATTGAACTTGAGCTGTCCCTGGTTGCCCTGAAATATATGGACACAGCAAGGAATGGCCGATTTGAACCAACAAAACTCAGCCGATTCATGAATGGCACCAGGGAAAGGGTTGATGGGGCAAGGGCTCTCGAAAAACTGGGGCGTTCCATCATGGTGATGGCTTATCTTGAAAGTTACCACCCCTCCCATCCACAGTTCAGGGCACTGAAAAAAGAGCTTGCTGCCCTGCAAAATCCAGCGACCAAGACAGAAAAAATCATCAAGGTTCCTTCCAGGGGGCCAACATTGAAGCCTGGCATGATCCACACTGATGTAGCTGTCGTGCGCAAGCGTCTTAAGGTGCAGATTCCACAAAATGAAGGAGCTGACCTTTTTAACCCTGCGCTTTATGATGCTACCCTGAAACAGGCTGTTGCCCAATTCCAGGAAAGCAAGGGTCTCAAAGGCGACGGCATTGTCGGACGACGTACCCGCATGGCCATGAATGAAGGCATTGTTGCTGAAGGGTGGCGCAAAGAACAGTTGCTCGCCAATATGGAAAGGTGGCGTTGGCTACCTGACAGGCTTGGCGAAAACCATATTCTGGTCAATATTCCCGAATATAAGGTGCGTGTCTTTTCTGGTGGCAAGGTCATCCATAAGGAACGTGTCATTGTCGGCAAGATTGCCAACAAGACACCGTTTTTCTCTGACAAGATGGAAACCGTTGTCTTTAATCCCTATTGGAATGTTCCCCAGTCCATCATTGCCAATGAGATGAACTATAGTGTGCCAAGAGGCTATGAGGGACATTATAACAATGGAATGCTCCATGTTCGCCAGCCGCCAGGACCGCGTAACGCACTTGGCAAAGTGAAATTCCTGTTTCCCAACAAACATGCTGTCTATCTCCACGATACCCCTTCCAAAAGCCTGTTTAATTCAAAGGCACGGGCCTTCTCCCATGGCTGCATGAGGGTACGCGATCCAAAACGGATGGCAGAAGTTATCCTTAGTATCGGTTACAAGGCATCTTCCAAATCTCTGGTGAACCGCCATTGGAATACCCTGAAAAATGCCCAATTGCGCCTCAAGCACAAGATACCTATCCATGTGACCTACTTTACCGCCTGGCTTGGTCAAGATGGTCAGATTAAATATTTTAATGATGTCTACAAACATGACAAAAGGATTGTCACAGCCCTGAACGGTGGGCGTGTCTATCTGGAACCAAAACAGGTTATCAAGAAGCCTGTCTCACGCCGCGCCCCTGAATATTATGCAGAAGATGATTTTTGGGGTTATGACAACTACAGGCGTAAGCGGTTTAGCTCAAGATCCAGAAAGAACCAAAGACAGGCAAACCGCTACAGAAAACAGAAGCACTCCCGTAATAATTTTTGGGAAAGCAGCCCCAAACCGCGTAGGCAGGCAAAGAGGAACAGAAGACGTTCCAATAGTTTTGATCCGTTTGGACTAGGGTGGTAAGAGCACCACATCAACATAGTTATATGGTATTGACAAAAATATTTGAACTGGAGTCAGACCCCGCAATATGCAATAGCATTCTGCTTATCACCTCAGAATATTAAGAAATAAATTTTCATTGCCCGAGAATTTATTTTTTAGAGGCTGTATGACCAGGCTGGTTTTGGATATTACTGGCTTTCTGCCAAATTATTTTTTGTCATAGACGAAGTCTTATCCATTGGATAGGCTTCGTCTTTTTTTTGCCGAAAAATACCGCTAACAATAGTGTTATCAGGCTTTATATCCAGTTTTTTTAAAATAATAAGTTTCCTTTAAAGCCTCTCAATACAATTTTAATGTTCTTGGCCTTAAAATACATGACAAGCCCCAGACTTCATATGTGGGTTTGCCTGACGAGTATTTTGTTGCGGGGTATCTGCCAGATGAGACACAAAAAAACATTTTCATATTTACTGCTAGCCCTTGTCGGGTTTGCCAGTCTTGTCGCATCCCCTTCCCTGTTACAGGCCAAAAATGACACCAGGACAATCTCCTTTTACGAGACCCATTTACGGGAAACCACCACAATCACCTATAAGCGCAACGGGAAATTCATTCCCAAAGCCATGAAAAGGGTCAATTATGCCTTGCGCGACTGGCGTACTGGCCAACCAACGCGGATGAACCCAAAACTGATTGATACCATCTGGGAACTCTACCAGGAACTGGGTGCGAAGGGTTCTGTTCAAATCATTTCAGGTTACCGCTCTCCCAAAACCAATGCTAAACTGCGCCGTCGTGGTGGTGGCCAGGCCAAACGTTCCCAGCATACGCGCGGGAATGCAATGGATGTCCGCTTTTCGGGCGTATCAACCAAAAGGCTGCGTGAAGCCGCCATGAAAAAAGAACGCGGCGGTGTTGGCTACTACCCCTCCTCCCGTTTCGTCCATGTGGATGTTGCCCGCGTAAGGGCTTGGCCGCGTATGTCCCGCTACCAATTGGCCATGCTGTTCCCCTATAAAAGCACACGTCACCGCCCCTCTTCTGGCGGGCCACTTAACCGCAGGGATCGTTACAAGGCACGTATCAGACTGGCAAAACTGGGCAAACCAGCAAAAAGACCTTCACATGGAGGCGACCATTCTCATGGCGGCACATTTCTGGCACAGGCTAAAAAACCAGGTAATACTGTTGTGGCTAATAATACTCGACTGGCTGCTGCCAGGTCAGGGCTATGGGTGAACGCCGCGAATAACCAACGTTATGCCGCCCTGGATGACAAGGTTCTTGATCCACCCAAAATACAAAAGGCAGCCGCAACACCAGACAAGTCTATTGGCCTGGGCAACAAGATAAAAGACATCCTGTCTGAATTTGCCAAGGGCTATAACAAAGACAAGAAGGACACTGGACAACCTGCCGCGCAGCTTGCTTCCCTGACAGAGGGTGAGGCTGACATGGATGAGTTCAGAGCCCAGAAAGTCGGCTATGCCCCAATCTATAATGATGAGGATCCAGAAGAGGTTGCGTTCCAGCCGTTTTCGATCTCACCCATTATTGGCGGCCAACATTCTGGCCTAAAAGAACCTGCTTATAACAAGCTGGACCTGGCAGACGGCAATATGATTTTTTCAGCACGGTTCAAAAGGGCTATTGACCTGAATAACACCAACTGGTCTTCCGAGTTTCGTGGCAAGGCAGTCCGCAACCTGATAGGCCGCCAGGCGGGCCTCAAAAGTGCCGCCAGCAGCTATATGAAGCTTGCTGCAAGGCAGTAGCTCTAAGGAAAATCTAATGAAAACAATGACATGCAAACAGCTTGGTGGGGCTTGCGACCAAGAGTTCCATGCCGCTTCCTTTGAAGAAATTGGGGAAATGAGCAAGAAGCACGCTATGGAAATGCTTCAAAAAGGCGACAAGGCTCACCTTGAGGCCATGAACAGCATGAAAGAACTGATGAACAGCCCAGCAGATATGAAAGCCTGGATGGACGAAAAGAAAAAAGAGTTTGAGGCCTTGCCTGAGACCAAGTAATGACAGTTCAGAAAAAAACTCTTTACCTGTCGGTTAAGGGCTCTGTCCTTAACTGGAATGTTACTGCCCAAAACAACTTTGGAGTTGAAACGTTCCGGTCAACTACAGAGCAGTCCACCGACAATTAGTCTGAGGTAGTGTAACTTGAGCTGTGGACTTTTGGGGGATGTTATTTCCTCTTTGGGTCACATGTGACCCAAAGAGGAAAATCAGGTATTTGAAGTGTTCCATCAACGATGAAGGAACTTCATATGAGCCAACAGAATGATAATCCACTTTCACAAATAATGGAACAGCTTATTTCGGAAGGGCCAGAGGGTATGTCGGGCGTTTTGATCACCTTGTTCAATTTAGCTATGAAATTTGAGCGCGGCCACTATTTGCAAGCCTCGTCCTACGAGCGGACAGAAGACCGCCTTGGTTTTGCCAATGGTTATCAGCCTAAAAAAGTTGACACCCCGATGGGAACGCTGACCGTTGCAGTGCCCAAGAGTGCAGGTGCGAAAAAGCCATTTTATCCTGCCTCTCTTGAGCGCGGGATGCGCTCCAGTCGCGCTGTGATGCAAATGTATATTCAGGGCGTTTCGACCCGTGATGTTGAAAAAATAATGCAGCAATTTGGTTTGGAAAGCATTTCCTCCAGCCAGGTCAGCCGTGCCATGGCCTTGCTTGATGAAGACCTTGAGGCCTGGCGCAACCGTCCCCTTGGCGAGACCCCCTATCTGTTTATGGATGCCCGCTATGAGACCGTGCGCATTGGCGGCGTTGGCCGTGATGCAGCTGTGCTGACGGCCTTTGGCGTTGCCCCTGATGGCACGCGCCGCATTCTGGGTGTTTCTGTTGCCCTCAGTGAGGCAGAAGTCCACTGGCGCGCTTTTCTGGAGAGCCTTGTTGCGCGCGGCTTGCGCGGTGTTCGCTTTATTACATCCGATGCCCATGCTGGCCTGAACGCTGCACGAAAGGCGGTTCTGGGTGGCGCGCTCTGGCAACGCTGCCAGTTTCATCTTGGACAAAATGCAATCCATCACTGCCCAACCCAGAAAATAAAGAAAAAAATTGGTGGCCGTTTGCGCCGTATATGGAACAGTGAAGACCTCGCTATGGCACAAGAAGAACTTACCACTTTGGTTGAAAAATATCGAAAAAAAGCCCCAAAACTGGCAGGT
>JAJRRF010000155.1 GCA_024279735.1 Alphaproteobacteria bacterium | reverse complement strand
TTCAAGCGGAATACAGTCTAAAAATCCTGTTTTTTAATGGAAAAATGATCATATTTTAGTGGTTTTAAAAATAACGATTTATTTTTATCGTTATTTATCAATTAGTTAATACACCTAAAACAAGCTGGGGAGTTACCTTCCTTTTAGAATCTGAGAACTCTCAGAGCCGTAACTCTCCAATATAGCGGACACCCTCTTCACCAGGACTTTCCTTTTCGGTCAGCTGTCCAAGCACAAAGGGGGCTTCCCCCTGTTGTTTCAGGGTTTCCATAACCAAATTCTTTGACCCCCCTGCAACGACAAGCACCATTCCGACACCGCAATTAAAAGTTCGCAACATTTCCAAAGGTGCGATACCGCCTTGTTGTGCCAGCCAGGAAAAGACTTCAGGTACTTCAAGCGAGGAAAGGTTAATATCAGCCCTCAAGGTTTCTGGCAAAACGCGGGGGATATTTTCAGTCAGGCCGCCGCCTGTAATATGGGCAAGAGCCTTGACCGCACCCGTTTCCCTGATTGCAGCAAGCAATGGCTTGACATAAATGCGGGTCGGGATCAGCAATGCCTCTCCCAAGCTGCGGCATTTGCCAAAGGGTGGCTTGTCCAGCAGGTTAAACCCACCTGTCTCAACCACCTTTCGCACCAGGGAGAAGCCATTTGAATGAATGCCGGATGAAGCCAGCCCAATCAGGACATCATCAGCGCAAAGGTCTTCCCTCGGCAAGATTTGCCCCCGCTCTGCGGCTCCGACGGAAAAACCCGCCAGGTCATAATCCCCAGTACTGTAAAGCCCAGGCATCTCGGCTGTTTCACCGCCAATCAGGCCGCATCCTGCTAGAACGCACCCTTCTGCAATGCCTTCAATAATATCTTCCATCAACCCCGTTTCCAGCTTGGCCGTGGCAATATAGTCCAGGAAAAAAAGGGGCTCAGCCCCCTGAACAACAAGGTCATTCACACACATCGCCACCAGGTCAATCCCAACAGTCTTGTGCAGACCTGTTTCTATCGCTACCTTAACCTTGGTGCCGACCCCATCATTGGCCGCGACAAGTATTGGGTCTTTATATCCAGCATCCTTCAGGTCAAACAAGCCACCAAAACCACCCAGACCGCCAACCATCCCAGAACGGCTGGTGCGTTTGGCATGAGGCTTGATCTTGTCAACCAAAGCATTGCCTGCATCAATGTCCACCCCTGCATCAGCATAGGTCAGGCCATTTTTGCCTTTGTCTGCTGCCTTGTTATCCCCTGAATTTCCAGATGACTGATTGCCCATTTTGTTTCTGTTCCCGTACCCAAACTGACCCAATAGCTATAGGTCTATACAAATTCTGGGCACCATATCACAGTCCCGGCTCTCATACTAAACCCGCTCTAAAAAACAATAGCCGTCATAGGCGACAAAGTCATACTTTACCAGGAGTTTTCTGTTTTTTTTGCACGGCTATTGGCAGCCCGTTACTATCCAGGACAAAAATAAAGCTCCCAAAATAGGGGAGAGACAGCTTTCCAGGCAGTATTATCTCATAATGGATTGGACAAAAGACGTAAAACCGTCCTATTTTATGTGTTAAAGTCTGATAAAATGGATACCCCTTGAGGAATAATAACAAGGGCGGCGGTAGCAAACAGAGTTTTGACCAACACAGGGACGGACAAAAAATGACTTTGAGCCAGAAAATTATTGCCGGAGGGCTGATGTGCCTGGTTATGGTCTTGCCTGTCCAGGTGATAGCTGCCAGCCCCGTCTATACGATAGGCAAGATCAAGGTAGATGCCACTGCGCAAAATGCCGTCAAGGCAAAAAAGAAAGCCCTTTCCAAAGGGCCTACACTCGCCCTGGAAGCATTGCTCAAACGACTGACCCATTATAACAGCTATGACAGATTGCCCAAATTTTCTGATGCGATGGCAGAAGACCTGACTGATAATGTCTCTATCCTGAAGGAGCGCAATTCATCTGTCCGCTATATTGCGTTGTTAAAATACCAGTTCCAGGCCAAGCGTATCCGCAGGCTGTTACTGTCCAAAAATATTCCCCTTTATGACCAAAAAATGAGTTTGACCACTATTATCCCTGTCTATAAAGCTGGGCCTTACAGGAAAGATGCAAAGCTATGGTCTGATGCTTGGCGACCACTTGATACAAAACACTCCCTGACCCCTGTGCGCCTGACCCAGCCCCCCGCTGATAACGACCCTGTGATAGAACGCCTGCTTTCCGGGCAGAAGGCAGCACTGCAATCGCTATACAGTAAATATAACACCGACCACCTGATTGTGGCCTTTGCAGAGCCGGATGCAGAGGGAAAACACCTCATCTTTCAGCTGGTTGGCCGTGACGCAATCGGCGAAATTGACCTGAAACGAAAATTCCTGATATTTAACGATGATGTCCAGACCATTACTGAAATGGCAGCCAAAATAACTCTTGGCATCCTGGAAGGCCGGTGGAAAGAGGCAAAAATGCTCGACATCCCGCTTGCCAGCAAAAATGTCAGCACAATCTCCTCTTCAGCCGATGGCAATGCACCAAATTCTATGTCACGCCGTTCCCTGTTTTTGACCATCCCTTTTCGCGGATTGAGAGACTGGCAAACCATACGGAAAAAACTCAATAATATTCCTGGCCTAGAAGATATGGATGTCAAGTCCCTCTCGGCCAGGAGTGCCTTTGTCCATGTTGAGTTTCCTGGGGGCAAGAGACGGCTTGAACGTATGGCCTCGCGTTATAACATGCAGCTTGAGGACAGGAACGGCGAACTTTTTCTCCATGCCAGGTAAGGTATAAGCCGCCAACAGGCCACCCGTCCTTGACAGGGAAACCAATATTTATGTGAACTAAAAAAATAATGCCCCCCCAAACAGAGCCCCATACCGTATCAAGCATTCCAAACCTCTTGACCCTTTTTCGGCTGACAATGGTTCCTGTCGTGATCTGGCTGATACTGGTGCAGAACCTCAAGATTGCCTTCTATCTTTTTCTGTTGGCAGGCATTACAGATGCAATTGATGGCTATCTGGCACGGAAATGGAACAGCCAGACTGAGCTAGGAGCCTACCTTGATCCTGCCGCTGACAAGAGCCTGATTGTCGGTATTTTTATCACACTGGGATTTCTTGGCCTTATTCCTTCCTGGCTGGTTCTAGTTATTGTCAGCAGGGATATCTTTATTGTTGGTGCGATCCTCATATCCTGGCTGATGGCACATCCTGTCAAGATTGACCCATTATTTATCTCTAAAGCCAATACTGCCCTGCAAATTATATTGGCAGCCTTTATCCTGGCCAACCAGGGCTTTGGCCTTAGACTGGAAACCCTGCAACACAGTCTGATACTTGTGACAGCAACAGTGACCATCCTCTCTGCCCTAAGTTATTTCCGTACCTGGCTTGACCACATGAAATAAGTCCTGGGACAACAGTTGGTTTCCTGTCAGGCAACACGCTTTAATAATTGCAGTTTTTCTCAAAACCACTATAACTGTAATAAAGAATCAAAGATGAACATTAGGGTAAAAGGAAAGCCAGCCGCTTCACTTTGTGTTCTGGGCGTTTTAGGTTTGCCCAATCTTTGAGGCATTCAGCCGTCTACACCTGAACGTAAGATTGCTCTAAAAGGGGCCGTACCATTGGTTATTAATAAAGAAGTCCTGTTCTGGCTTTTGGCCTCGCTTTTTGTCATTGGGTTTGTCGCCCTACTGCATGAAGTCATGCTTCCCTTTGTCTTGGGTCTTGCCATTGCCTATTTTCTTGACCCTGTTGCAGACAGGCTGCAACGTCTTGGCCTTGGCCGCATGGCGGCAACCTCTATCATCAGCCTGTTGCTAGGGCTTATCATCTTGATAGGGCTGTTTACCCTGATGCCTGTCCTATTTGAGCAGGCTGTCAACCTTGTCCAGAATACACCGCGTTACCTTGACACCATTTATGCGATGATAAACAGTTATGGCAAGCAGTATATGGGAGACGATTTCAACCTACCCCATATGGGTTACCGTGATGCCATCAAAAAACTTACGGCACAATATAGTGGCAATTCCGGCGATATCCTGAAATCAATCTGGAGCGGCTCCAAAGCCTTTATCAGCTTTATGTCCCTCATCCTGATTACCCCTGTTGTTGCCTTTTATATGTTGCATGACTGGGACAGGATGATGAAGTACATCAACTCCATCACGCCACGCGAACATGACACCACAATCGCCAGCCTGGCTCGTGAGGTTGACAGTGTCATTTCTGGCTTTATGCGTGGCCAGGTCACTGTCTGCCTTATCCTGGGTCTGTATTATGCAATCTCGCTCTCCCTTATCGGCCTGAACTCAGGATTTTTAATTGGTGTCGGCATTGGCCTGATCAGTTTTATTCCCTTTATCGGGGCGATCGTCGGGGTACTTGTTGGCGGGGGGGTTGCTATTGCCCAATTTGCCCCAGACTGGTTTCCCATTGGCCTTGTCGTACTGGTCTTTGCGATCGGCCAGATATTGGAAGGCAATTTTTTGACCCCGCGCATCATTGGCGGTCATGTCAGGCTGCACCCTGTCTGGCTTATTTTTGCCCTGTTCGTTTCAGGCTACTTGTTTGGTTTTGTCGGTATGTTGCTGGCAGTTCCTGTCGCGGCCTCCATTGGGGTGATAACCCGTTTTGCCATGGATAAATATAAGGCCAGTGAAATTTATCAAGGAGATGAAACGCCCTGTCAGGACAATGTTTCAAGCCCTGCAACTGAGACTGAAATATCATCACCTCCCCAAATCCTGGCAGAAAATATCAGTGCTGAGGAAAGACTTCAGGAAACTATCCTGCCCGTGATACCACAGGCCAATACTGACCCCAAAGAAAACTAGACCTGACAATGGCTGAACAACTTATTTTTGATCTGGCATCCCGCCCTGCCCTACATGCTGACAATTATTTTGTCAGCAAAAGTAATGCCTCGGCGGTAGAACTCTTGGACAAATGGCCGGACTGGCCTGAGCCCTCCCTTATTGTGTGTGGCAGCAAGTCCTGCGGCAAGACCCATTTTATAAATGTCTGGAGAAAACTGTCTGGGGCGCGAAAAATACTGGCTTCAGAAATTGATGAGCCCCTGATTGACAGCCTGTCTGGCTGCCAGAACCTGGCCATTGAAGATATTGACCGAGGCATCAGGGATGAGACTGCCCTGTTTCATCTGCTAAACCTGACAAAAGAAAAAAATAACCGCCTGATCCTGACCACCCGTAAAATGCCTGGTGACTTTCATCCCTCCCTGCCTGACCTACGGTCCAGGCTAAGGTCTCTGCCCGTCTTTACCATTGACCAGCCTGATGAGCACCTACTCAAAACCATTTTATTAAAACTTTTTGATGACCGACAAATTAATATTGAACCTGATGTCCTGAACTATATTTTCACCCATATAGACAGGTCGATGTCCTCTATCATGGCATTTGTACAACAGCTTGACCATGCCTCCATGACATCACAAAAAAAAATAACCAAGCATTTCGCCAAGAAAACAATTAACATGTCATAATATACTTCTGTTAATTATAATATTATTAAATTTTTTACTTTATATTTACTTAGAAAGGTCTGATGTTCAGGTCAGACCATTATATTGTTATTTATAGTCAGTGGTTCTATTATGGATGTTCAGGAAAAAACAAAGAAGTCAGCCAAAACAAGTGTTGCGGAACAATTAGACAAAAATCGTTTCTTCAACCGCGAACTTTCCTGGCTAGAATTTAACAAAAGGGTTTTGGAAGAGGCCAGTAACCCAAACCATCCCCTGTTGGAACGTCTGCGTTTCCTCTCCATCTCAGCCTCAAACCTTGATGAGTTCTATATGGTTCGTGTGGCTGGTCTTCGGGCACAAGATGCAGCTGGTCTTGAAAAAGTCAGCCGTGATGGCCTTTTGCCAGCCCAGCAACTGGAAAAGATTGGTAAAGCAGTCACCGAACTGACAGAAAAGCAGCAGCAACGTTGGGTAGAACTCAAACATGACCTTGCTGATGAGCAAATTCATGTCCTCTCCGCAGCAGAACTGTCCAACAGTGAAAAAAGATGGCTGGACAGCTATTACCTGGACTATTTGTTCCCGATCCTGACCCCGATTGCCATTGACCCTGCCCGCCCATTTCCCTTTATTCCCAATTTTGGCCTCACCCTGGGGCTGGAACTGTTCAGGACTTCCACCAGGGAAATGATGCACACCCTCGTCCCCATTCCGCGCCAGCTTGACCGTTTTATCATGCTGCCCCAGGACAACACAGAAGAAAAAGACAAGACAACCCCCAGTAAGGAACTTCGGTTTGTCAGGCTTGAAACTGTTATTCTGCTATTTGTTTCCAGGCTGTTCCCTGGCTATGAGGTTGGGTCTTTTGGGGCATTCCGTATCCTGCGTGACAGTGATATTGAGATTGAGGAAGAGGCCGAAGACCTGGTTCGTCATTTTGAGAGTGCCCTGAAACGCCGCCGCCGTGGTTCTGTCATCCGCCTAGAAATTGCTGCTGAGATGCCTGTTTCCTTGCGTGATTTTGTGATTGATGTCCTGGATGTTTCTGATAACGAAATCTCAATCCAGAGCGGTCTCCTTGGCCTGACAGACCTGGCGCAACTTGTTGACAGCCCGCGCCCTGACCTGAAATTCAAGCCTTTTATCGCCCGTTTTCCGGAGCGGATCAAGGATCATGGCGGCGACTGTTTTGCAGCCATCCGCGAGAAAGACCTGATTGTCCACCATCCCTATGAAAGTTTTGATGTCGTCCTGCGCTTCCTCAGACAGGCCGCTTCTGACCCCCATGTACTCTCAATCAAATGGACGCTCTACCGGACCTCAAAAAATTCACCGATTATCCGCGCCCTGAAAGAGGCCGCAGAATCCGGCATTTCAGTGATTGCGGTGATTGAGCTAAAGGCCCGTTTTGATGAAGAGGCCAACCTAAAAATTTCACGCGACCTGGAAAGTTCAGGGGTCAATGTCATTTATGGTTTTATGGAACTGAAGACCCATGCCAAGCTGTCCCAGGTGGTACGCCGAGAAAGTGGCAAGCTAAAAAGCTATATCCATATCGGGACAGGCAATTATCATCCCCAGACAGCCAAAGTCTATACCGACCTATCCTTTTTCACCTGCAACCCTGTCATTTCACGCGATGTCAGCAGGATTTTCAATTTTGTCACAGGGTATGCAGAACCGGCAAAGCAGGAGATTATGGCAATGTCCCCGTTTGGGCTTCGGGCACGCCTGCTTGACCATATCCACCAGGAAATTTACCATGCCAAGGCTGGCAAGCCTGCCCATATCTGGCTCAAGATGAACGCGCTTGTTGATCCCCAGGTGATAGATGCACTGTATGAAGCCAGCAACGCAGGGGTACAGGTCAAGCTGATCATTCGCGGTATCTGCTGCCTGAAACCTAGTATAAAGGGACTGTCTGAGAATATTGAGGTCAGGAGCATTATTGGCCGTTTTCTGGAACATTCCCGGATTTACTGTTTTGGTGATGGACACGGCCTGCCTTCTGAAAAGGCTGTCATTTATATCAGCTCTGCCGACATTATGCCGCGTAACCTTGACCGCAGGGTTGAGGCTATGGTGCCGATTGAAAACCCAAGAGTTCATGAACAGGTAATTGACCAGATCATGCAGGCCTGCCTCGCTGACAACCAGCAAAGCTGGCATATTATGCCTGACGGTACCTCCAAACGCATCCTGCCAGAAAAAGGGGAAGCCCCCTTTAATGTCCATAAATATTTTATGACAAATCCCAGCTTGTCCGGACGGGGAAAATCGCTTAAAAAGAACTCACCGTCCAAGCCACCACAAATGCATTATAATGACCAAGACTAGGCCGGCGTGTTTATTGGATCTATCCAGGCAGTAAAAAGGCAAAGGCTATATGACAAAAGCTCAGGCAAGGTTTCAGAATAATGAGGGCTGGAATCCTGTAGCCATTATTGACATTGGCTCCAACTCTGTCAGGCTTGTGGTCTATGACAATATCAAGCGTCACCCTTCAGTGATCTTTAATGAAAAGGTTTCCTGCGGCCTTGGTCGCGGACTGCAAAAGAATGGCAAGCTGGGCAAGGAAGAAATGCACCGTGCCCTGGCAGCCATGACCCGTTACAGTGCCATAATCAAGAACCTGGAATGTGAGAAAATTTTTGGAATCGCGACTGCCGCATCCCGCGAGGCCTCAAACGGCAAGAGCTTTATCAAGAAGGCTGAAAAAATTTGCCAGTGTGATATTTCTGTCATTTCCGGTGAAGAGGAAGCACAGCTTGCAGCCACTGGAATAGTGTCAGGCTTCTATAAGGTTGACGGTATTGTCGGGGATATGGGCGGCGGCTCGCTGGAACTGCTCAATATTGACCATAATAAAATATCGGGCGGTGATACCCTCAAGCTTGGCGGCCTTAGCCTGATTGACATCTCTGGCGGTGACTTGGAAAAAGCCGCACAAATCACCCGTGAGGCACTTGATGGCCTGGACTGGCTTTCTCTGGGAGAGGATCGCCCCTTCTATGCTGTTGGCGGCACATGGCGCGCCTTCGCCCGTATGTATATGGGGCAGATTGACTATCCTTTCCATATCCTGCATGGCTATTCCATTGAGGGTGAGGAGGCTCTGAAATTTGCCCACCTGATGGATCATGTTTCACCGGAAAATATGGAAGAGTTCAAGAAATTTTCCAAGTCAAGGCGTGAAACCATACCTTATGGTGCTGTGGTGCTGGCAGAATACATCAAAAAAGTCAGGCCTTCCAAAATCTATTTTTCTTCCTATGGTGTGCGTGAAGGCGCAATCTACAGGTTACTGGGCAAGCAGGAACGCCAAAAAGATCCCCTGCTCGCAGCCTGCCGTGATATGGCGATGCGCAATGCCCGCAACATGGTACAGACCAGCGAACTGTTTGACTGGACCTCCCAGATTTTTACCCAGCCTGGCCCCAAAGAAAATGAAAAGAACAGGCGACTGCGCCATGCAGCCTGCCTGCTGTCAGATATTGGCTGGCGCGCCCACCCTGATTTTCGGGCTGAGCAAAGCATGAATGTCATTGCCCACAGTGACCTGACTGGCATCAGCCACAGGGGACGTGCCTTTCTGGCACTGGCCGTGTTTTACCGATATAGCAGTCCCAAGCAAAAGCCTGCTGACAAGACCCTGATAAAGTTACTGCCCAAGAAAGATTTCAAACATGCCCGTCTGCTCGGGGCTTCGCTTCGGGTGATCAACAAAATCGCGATTGCCACCCCCGGTATCACCGATGCCACAAAGGTCAGCTATGGCAACAACAAACTGATACTGCACCTGCCCGAAGAATATGCAGTGCTTGACGGCGAAAGCCTGGACAAACGCCTGCGCCAGCTTTCTGAACTTCTGGATATGGATTATAAGATTAAATATTCTGGATAGGCTGGTTAACCCCTCACTGCCTCACGAAGAGCTTTGCCACCAAACATATAAATTTCGTCAACCTTGAACGTACCAACGGCTATAAAGCCCTCACCTTCAAGATAGTCCCTGATCTCATCACCATAATAATTATTCTCAACAGAAATAACCTTGACAGGCGTTTTGTCAAAATCAACAGATTTCAGTATGTCCAATTCACCACCCTCTGTATCAACGCTGAGGAAATCAATATTTTTAACATTATATTTTTCAATAACTGATGCAAAGGTAAAGCAGTCAACCTCAATTTCCCTTTTTTCAATATCATGGCGTTTACTGCTTTTGGTAAGCCGCCGTGCTGTCAGCCCTTGGTCATGTTCTGCCAGTGTGCTCAACATATTGGGTCCCCCAACCAATTCTACAAACGTTGCCTTGCCCGGCTTTGGGGTCACACAACCCTGCACCATATCACAGGATCTGTTTGTCTGTAACTTTTCAAAGATAGCGGGCATTGGCTCAACAGCAATACCTGTCCAGCCCAATTCCTTTTCAAAATAATAGCTGTTGCTGATTGTCACCCCGTCATTGGCTCCAATATCAATAAAAAACCCATTTTTCTTATTGTCCAGCAGGCTCGCAATAAACTTGTCTTGCCCACAGGCTGCCACGCCCCCCTTGACATCAGGTAGCATCCGCCTGTTTTTGGCATAACGGAAACGTCTAATATAGTGTTTGGCCTTTAGGTAAAGGTCAAGGTTATTGAGCATTGCCATATCTTTCAGGTTAAGTAATTGACTGCCTTGTCCAGGAAAGCACAGCTCCCCTACAGGACACTATCTCATTATTTTGATTTCTCTGCAATGACAAGCCTGCCATAACATTTATACTCCCCCAACATCAAAACCCAGGTTTTCAGTTGGCTGCTTTGCGTTCTTGATCCGTTCCGATCTTCTCCCAATGCCCAGGATTTATTATAAAATAATAGGGGGCATTGCAGCGAAGAACGCACCTATCCAGATTACAAAATTTCTCAGCTGAAAAAACTGGGTTTTCACGTCGTGTGAGTATACCAACCTCAGTCTCGTTTAAGAAGACAGTTAACCTATTGATATATATATAACTTTGTCATCCTGAACTTGATTCAGGATCCATAACCCCAGGATTTTGTAATGTTTTGGGGGTATTCATCCTGCCACATTTCACCTTTTGGGGTTATGGATTGCGGATCAAGTCCACAATCACAAGGGGGCTGGCAGCAAATTTGTGATCTTTAAGCATCGTTTGTCTTATCCAAGACTGGGGTTATACTAGGTATTATCCTCCCAAAAAACAACTAAAAAAAGCCGCTCCCCTAGGGGAACGGCTCATTTCTTTCTAAGTGTTAAGTTAATAATCTTTCTAAAATTTTCTATTCCTTAAACAGCAACTGCTCTTGGAACATAAGCCTTTGGAAGGCCTTTCTCAGAAGTATTACTTGCTAACTTAACGCCGATATAGCGTATTCTTCCAGCGATTTTTGCTTTCTGAATACCAATTTCACTGAACTGCCTTCCGAAGGCAGGAAGTGTCATTGGCTCTTTACCTTTTGTTTCAGCCCAAGAACAATAACTTTCGTAAAGTTTTGAAGCTGTAATGCTTGATCCTTCAGATTTTTCGATGCGAGAAGCATAGAAGTCTCTCAACTCATCTGATGTCTCAGAGAACTCATGTGCAACAGGTTCATTTGACTGAACATATTTGGCACCTGAACGGTTATCATTTGCACTGGCTGTAACAACTGGTGTTGCCTCAGCTTTAGTAGAAGCAACCTGTTTCGCTTTTTTCTTAGCTGTACGTGTATTCTTGTCACCAAGAACAACGAAGAAACCAAGACCTGAACCAATCTCAACAAGCATTGATACAAGAACGATCAAAGCAGTCTCAATATGAGCGCGTTTGATACCTGTAAGTTTCGTAAGAAGCTCAGACTGCGGATCAGATCCTGCAATCGCTGCGCCAGTAGAAACCTTTTCAAGTTTGCTCTCAAGAGAGGCAATCTTGCTTTCCAGTTTTTCAGACTGCTGGGCACTTGCCAGTTCAGAGCGTAAACGCTGAATCTTTGGACAATGCTTGGAAGCAGTGAAATTGGAAAGAGTACAATTCTCTGTGAGCTCGGCAACAGACTTGCGTCCCTTACGAGTTTTGATGGACGTATTGAGTCCTGCATCAAGACTGGCTTGCACTGCACCAACAGATCTATGCTGTGGGGTGAATGCCAGTTTTTCTTTAGCAGTTTTCAAGTCAGCAGTCAGTGTCTTATACTGAGTTGCCACGATAGTCCGTTCACCTAATGTTTCAGCGCGGTTAATTGCGGAGAAACCGAGAGATGAAGTCAGAGAGTAGCTGGTACATACCAACCAGACGAGAACGCCTGAAGCTGCCTGCATCCAACTGCGCTGACGTACCGCCCACATAATGAAGAACGGAAGTAACGCTTTCAAACCATCTGCTGCTGCACTCGCTGCACCATAAATCTGCGCATCAAATTCACTCTTCCCAAGAGAAAATCCAAAACGCCAGTTCATAGCTGCTGACACGAACAATAAAGTTCCCGCAGCTGCTACACCTAATAAACCTAGAGCATATTTCATATGTGCCCCTCCAAATTAGATTACAGATGACATGGGTATGCCACCAGTTATCTTCTACTTTTACTGTTTTAAAGCAAGCCAACCTACAAACCGGTTGCAATATCACACGCAATTAAATTGCGCATAAACCCACGTTAAAAAGTAATGTGCATCACTTGAGCCAAGACGGGTATCCCTCCCGCAACATGTCCCTAACACTCCATCAAGCTATAAAGATTTATAGTTAACAAACCGTTAATCACCGTTCGACCACTATCCATTCGTTTTACGGACGATGTAGACTACATTACATAACACCTAAGATATTCAGCACTTCATTCGACATTGTCTATCCGCCGATCAAGCAAATAAATATGCTTTCAATTCTAGGCCTTAACGTTGCCACCAAAGTTTCTTACTGGCTTCCTTATGAAGATGAATATGACTGATTCGTGCCACCCTGTCATCTCATTTCGGACAAAAACTACAAAAATATCATTACGAATCAATAGGTTAATAAAGCGTTAACGCTGCCATTAATTACGTTAAGAAATGAATATTTTTTATCACCCTCCCCCTATTTATGTTAAGTAAATATTAGGGACGAGACCGCTTGCACAGCTGATTTGCCACTCCCCCTGATAACCTGTTTCCTGACTGCCAGAATATACCTTTTCAAAAGAATTTTTTCATGACCCTGCCAAAAAAACTGCAATATAAGATCGAATATTACGCCCTCGCATTACTGACCAGTTTTGTTGGCCTGTTACCCCTTGAAACAGCTGCCAGTATTTCTGCATCCGTCTGGCGTTACCTCGGACCCAAAAACCGGAGACACAAACGCGCCCTCGCCAACCTGACAATTGCTTTTCCTGAAAAAACAGACGCTGAGCGTGAAGCCATAGCTTTGGAAATGTGGGATAATATGGGGAGGGTGATGGTTGAGACCATGATGCTTGACAAAATTGTAGCAAAACCAACCAACCTTAACTTTATCAACCATGATCTGGCTGACCGCTATAGCGGCAAACTTGGCCCTGGGGTCTGCCTCTCCCTGCATACAGGAAACTGGGAACTCGCCTCATGGCCTATGCTGGTGATGAAGGGAGAGCCTGCTGCTGTTTACCGAACCGTCAAAAATCCCTATGTCGACAATTTGATCCGCCAAAAAAGAGTCAAGCTCTATCCTGGCGGTATGTTCGGAAAAACCGGCATCCAAAAGGGCAGCGAAATGAAAATTGCCCGCGCCCTCAACCAGTTTGTCCGCGATGGCGGAAGGGTTGGAATGCTCGGAGACCTACATTTTAATGGCGGTGTCAAAATTCCCTTTTTTGGCAAGGATGCCCCGACCAACCCCTTCCCTGGTTTGCTGGCACGGCGTTATGGTTGTCGGCTTTGGCTTGGACGGGCGATCCGCAAGGGCAAGACCTCAAATTTTAACCTTGAGATAAAGGAGCTTCATGTCCCTGTTACAGATGACAAACATGCAGATATCAAGAACATTAACCTTGCCATTCACAGACAGTTTGAAGAGTGGATCAGAGAATATCCCGAACAATGGATGTGGTCAAACCGCCGCTGGTCATGAGCCTTCCCCTTCATCAAGAATACTGCCAAGCGGCTTTTTCGGTTCTGTATAGGTTTGCAGCGCAGCAATACTGACCAGTTCCTTTTCTGGATAGCGCAAAGCCGTCAGCTTGCCGCCAAAGACGCAGCCTGTATCTATACAAAGCGTATTATTTTGCCATTCAGGCATCGCAACAGGTGTGTGGCCATAGACCACCATCGCCTCCCCCGAATAGTCAGCCCCCCAATTTAGGCGGATAGGCCAGCCAAACTCATCCTTTTGTCCAGTTGTGTCACCATAGAGGCAGAAAGATTTTTCCTTGCCGGACATTCGGCCATGCATCTCTTGCTTCAGGCCAGCATGTGCGACCAGCAACTTGCCACCATCCAGCCAAAGATGGCTGGGCAAGCCCCTGATAAACCCCATCATTTCAGTGCGAAAGCTTTCATTACGGGCTTCAAGCTGGCCAATGGATTCAGCAAGGCCGTATTTTGGGCTGGTCTTTTGGCCTCTCATCCAGCGCAGCAGTTTAGCCTCATGGTTGCCTTCAATGCAAAGTGCCGTTCCGTTGTCGACCATAGACTTGACCAACTGCAAGACTTCCGGTGTTTTTGGCCCGCGGTCAACCAGGTCGCCCAAAAATATAGCCCGCCTACCTGGTGGCGGAATGACATGATAGCTTTTTTCTTCTGTAGACAGCGTGCTGTCCCCAGATTCAGGAAATTGATACCCCATCCTTTCCAGCAACAGTACCAGTTCGTCAAAACAGCCATGAATGTCGCCAATAATATCAAAATTACCCGTTTCATGGCGTTGGTCAACCCTGAGGGGGATACGGCAAAGTGTGGCATTTCTGATTTTCTCAGGCGAACCAAAGTGATATATTTCCCGAAAAGCCTCATCCGGTAGCTGTTTCAAGCTCTTTCGTAACGCAATATCATGTTCACGAATAACACCTTCATCCACAACACGCTCCAGGCGATTTTTGTTTTGCTGCAAACAAACATCAAGCCCAGGATCAATGACGATAGAAATAGGGTAAGCGTGATATTGTTTCGCCATCAGGCGTAATGTCTGCCGCTCGGACTGAACAAGATTGGTCGCATCGACCACAGTCAGCCTGCGTTTTTTCAGGCGCAACTGTACCAGGTGATGCAGCAGTTCAAAGGCCTCGGCAGAAACTGACTGGTCATTTTCATCATCACTGACCATTGCGCGGCAGTGGTCAGAGGAAACAATTTCCGTTTTAGAAAAGAAACGGCGCGCAAAATGCGACTTCCCCGCCCCAGCACTGCCAACCAATAGAACAAGGCAAAATTCTGGTATCTCAACCTGATTCAAATTTATTGTCATAGAAATTAATTATCATATAAAATATCTTTTTCATATGAAGTTATTTATACAGCTCACCACAGTATCGCAAAATCTTTCATGGCTCTGTTCCATTTTTCTTATACTCCTAAGACATGAAAACCTATATTTTTAGGGCGCACTCATCCTGTTCAAGAATTTTAACACCTTTATGGGATATAATTCTAAAATTATCTGTAACCTGGCTGCAAAAATCTTGCCATTTTCGGGGAATTGTTTC
>JAJRRF010000154.1 GCA_024279735.1 Alphaproteobacteria bacterium | reverse complement strand
TTAACTAATTGATAAATAACGATAAAAATAAATCGTTATTTTTAAAACCACTAAAATATGATCATTTTTCCATTAAAAAACAGGATTTTTAGACTGTATTCCGCTTGAAACCGCGTATTTACGTGAAAAAAGAAGCTGGGAGTTACCAATATAGTTGTAAAATAAAATAAATCAACTATGAGTTGTAATTAAATCGGATAAGTTGGCTGCGTAACTTAATTTGACTGTCTCGAAAAAAGGGCATCCCGTGTGAGTGGGATGCCCTTTTGTTATATCTTGTAAAGGGCAGAGAGGCTGGCCTCAAAAGAGGTGAAGAAGTCACCCGTCAGCCCATGTTCCTGGAGGTAAGGCAGCCAGGGCCTGAGCCATTTGTCCTGGCAGTAGATTGACCCCTTGCCGCTGATGACTGGGGCAGGGTTTGGCCTGTTGTTGAACAGGCCAAGCCAGTAATCTGTCACATGACGGACTTTTTTTGGCACATCAGCGTTGCTGTTGCCCTTGAACTCATTAATCTCAACATGGGCAGGGTTTGAGAATTTGGGACAAACCTCAACAGTTGCGACATGCCGACCTTTCAGGCGCACCGAGAAGATGCGGGAGGTGTTGCCAATAATGTCCTCAAAATAGCTGCCGACACAATGGTTCATCAGCCTGCCTTCCTCAGTCAGTTCCTTCTGGTTGTAAAGCGGAATGAAGTCATGTTTCATCACCTTTTGCGGCGCGAGCCAGGGGTCGAGAATTTCCTCATCCCCAGAAATATACTCCTGGATATGTTCCTGAAGCCAGTAACGGCATTCACTGGCAGCACACTCCAGGCTCATTTTCTGATACCAGAAGTCCTCCAGCAACCTGTCAAGCCCCCGGTTCTGGGAGTGCCAGTAATATAACGACAATGGCTTCAACACCCTGATAGAGGGCGTATCCTCCCCGTCATAGATTTTTTGTCGTGCAATCCACTGGGCAAATTCTGCCCCTTCGAGTTCTAGGGCATGACAAAGCCATTCAAACCACAAGACAGACTTGCCAATCTCTTTTGGGACAAGGTTTGGGATCATCCTATTGAATTTTTTGTCTGACGGAAAGCTTGGCAGATGCCGTGCCATGGCTTGCGGGGGCAACTTGCGCAACCAACGCGGAATGCCGTAAGCATCAGCGACCTTCAGCATGGGCAGCCCTTCCAAAATAAGCTGACGGGCAATTTGGCAATCCTCCTTGCCGCCATAATGGGTGGCCAGCGCAAAGGCAAGCGCAGGGAATGAGACCAGCAGGTCAGCAAAGGCAGGGGTAATATTGGCAAACAGGGCCATCCGCTCGCGGTAGCAGACGGGAAACTTCATGAGCTGTTGCAGGGTTTTGCTGTTTGACAGTTTGATCTTGTGTTTGTGTCTGGACATGATGAGACCTTACATAAAAATGGGTGCCGTTTCCCGGCTTCCGGCATTGGGAAAATGCAGGGCAGGGGTGAGTTGGTATCAATGCAACCAGACATCTAAGGACACCCGCAATATTAACCGCTCACATTTGAAAGTAACTAATCAGCACAAACCAACGAATAGTGGTTGGTGAAATTGATTCACTTATTGTTGCGGGTGTCCTAAGGGCTGACAGGTCATTGGACAGGGCAGCCAGCTTGTCTGGTCATGGTGTTCGGGGTGTGGAAAAGGATAACTGATAGCCATGACGGCCTGATTATCCCAAGACAGCAGACACCAAAAAAGGCGGACTGGTTCAGGGGGGAATATCAGGGACGACGAAATGCTGACTATAGAAAATCAGTACAGAGATACAGCCCTGGTCTGCAAATGACAGGGGAGACTGCGGCACATAATATTAGCGCGTTATGTTTGGTTTGAATAAACAAAAGCAAATCTCCTTTAGCTGGTATTTAAAAATGTGGCACATATAACAGCTATACATACCAGACTGCCTTGGGGCAGTGCTGCCCCATAAATAAAACAGACCAGTTCCTCTGTCAACAAAAAACTGCGGCATTCTGTCGTGTTTTTGCTGGAGGGCTTCTTGTCCCTTGAGTCTTCCGCGCACGAGTATGTCATCTATGACAGTAAGAGAGATGATATATTTGCGTGAATGCCCTAGGTATGTCACCGCGTTGCAGCGTTCATGCTATAGATGTGTGAGGATAAGATGCTGCGTTTTGATGTGGCAAAGCTTGGCATGAATATGGGGCAGTATCCTCATTCCCGCCCAGCCTGACTGCCCCATGACCCTCAGGCCTGTTGCTGGGCGTGACGGAGGGCTTCTTCGTGGGAGTCGTCGAATGGGTCAAGGTGGGGATTGATGGACCAGCTGTGTTTTGGGTCAAGGTTGGCGACGGCCTGCTCAATATTGTCGGAGGCGCGGTGGGCATCGCGCAGGGAAATTTCCCTGTCAAACACCAGGTGGACATCAACAAAATTCACCTTGCCGGATCGGCGGGTGCAGAGGTAATGGTGACTGGTGACATTGGGCTCGTCCTCTATAATACGCCTGATGTCTTCCACCATTTCCGGCTCCAGGGCCACGTCCAGCAGGTTCAGCACGCCTTCTTGGATAATTTCTATCGCAGACCAGATGATATAAAAGGCGATGGCCGCCCCGATAATGGCATCTATCATGTCAAAGCCGCTAAACTTGATAATCACCAGGGAAACCAGCACCGCCCCGTTGGAATAGAGGTCGGTCTTGTAATGCAGGGCATCGGCCTTGACCACCATGTTATTGGTCTCTTCGGCGGTCTTGCTGAGGAATCGGACAAGGGCAAGGGTGACAAAAAAGGAAAACACCATCACCCAGATCGAGATGCCGACATGGCTGGTGGGTTGCGCCCCCATTGCCTTTTCATAGGCCTTGTAGAGAATGAACAGGCCGCTCAGGACAATTACAGAGCCTTCAATGGTGGCGGCCAGAGCCTCTATCTTGCCGTGGCCATAGTTGAAGCGGTCATCGGCAGGCTTTTCAGAGCGGGAAATGGCAAAAAAGTTAAACGCGGAAACCCCCAGGTCAAGCGCGCTGTCTATCGCACTGGCCAGAACTGCGACCGACCCACTCATCAGCCCGACAAAGCCCTTGACCAGCACCAGCAACAGGGCGGTTGCCGTGGAGACAATGGTGGCCCGCTTTTCCAGGCTGTGTCCTGGTTTATCTGGCTGGCCAGTCAGTGATATTCTTGTGTCGGGGATGGGCATCATGGGCAACATGTGTAAGTGTGGCAGGGCTTTTGGAAGGCTAGCATATTATTTGATATGGTGCATAGTGTTGTCGCATTTTATTCTAGGGGGATGTCCCGTTTAACTTGTAGGGACGCACATAAACGGCTGATATTGTTATTCAAACGTAACTCCCCAGCTTCTTTTTTCGTAACTCCCCAGCTTCTTTTTTCTTATTGTCAAAGTAGCATATTTCTGAATCAATGGTCGTATGGCTGATGATACCAAAATATTGCACCGGATTATTGCTGCCCAAAAGATTCTGATTGAAGATCAGGGCAAGCAAC
>JAJRRF010000153.1 GCA_024279735.1 Alphaproteobacteria bacterium | reverse complement strand
TTATGGGCTTGATAAATTACGGCAATTGCTCATCCACCAAAAAGATGAAGCAATCCGCCTGCTTAAAAAGTTCCTAGCCCCACAAACGAAAAAACAGCCCGTCCAAAAGGCTTTAGCCTGAAGAGAGTCGTGTACTATGGTCTTCACCCACAACCCTGATACAACCCTGTCATATCGCAAAAACATAGCAGATCTTACCATTGCTGGCCACACCCATGGCGGCCAAATTCGTCTGCCCCTGATCTACAAATTCGCCATTCCATGCAAGGGTGATTTTGACCAGGGACTATATCAAAGTACCACTGGAAAAACTTTTGTCACCTCAGGTCTTGGCGAAGTCGGCCTGCCCATGAGATTAGGTATCCCGCCAGTAATTGATATTCTGGAACTATATTGACTTGAAACTTCTGTTTCCCCTTTTGGGAACCGCACTTGAGTAGGCAAAAAGGCATTCCCCCAATATGATACAAAAAAGTCCCATCTCTTAATTATTATATCCTGCAATAGCCTGCCGTCACCACTTTACCCCATATTTTTCATGAAATCCCCTTATTTGGCTGATGGTTTTAGGAAGATACTACCTGAACGATTATTCATCTGATAAATTCACTTTTTAAGGGTATCCAGCACATGATCTTTTCTGCCTTGTTTCCAGTCCGTTCATTCCTGTCCCATATTTCGGTAATGTTACTCTTCGTGACAACTCTTCTGTTGCCGACAGGCACAGCCCAGGCGCAAAACCCGTCAGCTGTGGTCAAGGGTTATGTCTATTCCCAGCTAGGTCGGCTCAAGCTGAGTTCCCCACAAAGGTCCAAGATGCGCAGTGTCCTGTCCCGCAGTTTTGCCAGCCTGGGCAGCATGTGTAGACGGCTGAATGTCAGGCTTGGAAAGAAGGTGGGTATCCTCAAGGGACTGAAACTCCAGAGGCATGTGCGTGGCCTTGGCAACCGTACTCGCTCCCAGGTCGCCCGTTTTCTTAAGCCAACACAGTTACGTACCTTTGACAGTATCAGCCGTGAGGCTGGCCGTCTGCTGAAACGCAGGCTAACGTAAACCCCAGACACGTTTGACAAGACAGCTATCTTAACCCGCAAACCGTAACGGTTTGCTTGCAAGTTGTTTAGTTGATAGTCCTGTCCTTTTTGTCATGATAGGGATTGTCATTGGCACGGATATGGATGCGGATTGACACGCCATGAATATCGAACTCCTCCCGTATCCCCTGCCCGCAGGAGTGAGTGTCTTTGCTGACAGTCATAACCATGCTTTGTGTCCCGCGCAACAGTCTTACACCATTGTCCGCAGAAATATCAGAGCAATTCAATATTATCCCGTGACGTGAACAGGTCTGATTCCGTTTACAACCTTTTTATGTCTATCCCGAATCCTGGAACGTGTGGGGGAAATATTCTCCCTTTGCACAAGAGACAAGCCCGACTGCTCTTTTGGAGATAATTAACTGTATTTAGTAAAATGTCACCGTAATAACGAACGGTATTAATTCTAATCAGATCAATGTTGTTTTGGGCGGAAAACTCCAACCTGGATTTCAGGTGCTTCAGTTGCCTTTCCAACACGGACTTATTGCTGGCACGGGCAAAATCTTCTGGTGTTCCCTGTTCACGATGAAGTTGCCTGTGATACAGCCATTGCACCAGATAAGTCAGTTCAAATTTTCTCCCCACAGGGGTCAGGTCACTTTCCATGATAACAAAGTCATCTGGCATGTCCTCCAACCTCCCAGCGACTGCCTTCGTTATGCCATTGCCCTTTTGAAGGATAGTCGCCATGGTCCAGACATAGACCCGCATCAGTTCAATTTGTTTTTGGGTGAGCTCCCTGTGTTTAAAGCGTCTAAAGTGAAGCTTAAGTAAGAGCTCCTGTGACAATACTTCCTCAATCATATTGAAATCCCCTTGTTTATTGATTTATCATTAGACAGGATAATTTATAAAAACACGACAAACAAATAACCTCATTTCTCGGTGGATTACGGTGACAGTTTACTAACTGCACTTAATTATTAAGTCTTGTCACGCTTCTTTGGGCCGCGTTTTTGGGGACGGAGGGGGCGGCCTGTTTGTTTTTCCAGTTTTTTCAGCCATTGGTCTGTGCCAACAGGGCGGCCAATTGTTTCTGACTGGCGCAGTTGTTTGGTCAGGGTTTCATCAAGTGGCTGTGCCAGAAACTTGGCAAAATTACCATAACGCTCCAGCACGGGCGCAACCTGAACAAGGTCGTCATTCCTGGCTGCAAAATGAGCCGCAACGCTCGACCATTGCCAGTCCTCTGCCCGTGTTACAAGCCGAGCGCGCACAGGATTAAGGGAGACATAGCGCACGGCATTGGCAAGATGGGTTTCATCCATCACCACAGAACCAAACCGCCCCTGCCACAAATGCCCTGTCACGCGCATACGGGCATTGATATAGCCTGTATAACGGCGATGTGCGTCAGAAAAAGTGGCGCGCAAACCATCCTCATCTGACGGCACAATAATGATATGGACATGATTGGGCATCAGGCAATAACACCAAATTTCGGCATCAGCCTTCAACGCAGCCTCACGCAATAAATCACGATAAAGTGCGTAGTCCCCTTCTTCAAAAAAAGTCTGCCCACGCCTGTTCCCCCGCTGGGTGACATGATGCGGCAAACCTGGAATAACAAGTCGCGGTAATCTGCTCATCACAGCAGCTTGACATATTTAGTGTATTTAGTAAACTGTCACCGCAATTTGTATAAAAGAGCAATGGGGCAACGCCGCCAATGCCCCCTTGCGCGAAGGGGTTGGGAAACCCTTGCGCGAACGAGTATGTCACTCGTTTGCAACGTTCATGCAAGAAATCTATCATCCCAGCATGAACGTGAGGAATGGGTGACATACCCGTTCCTGCTTGGGGATGGATAGAAGCAGGTACAGCAACTATATCCTTGGTAGCTGGTGTCTATGTTATTGTAAGAGGAGGACAACTACTCGCGGTAACGCGTGGTACGGGTGCTGAAACTGGTGGGGGATACTTCAATATTTACAAGTGGTCCGCGTACCGCTAATGGTGGAATACGGAGTAGTCGTCATTTTTGGAATGATTGGATAAATAAGCCAAATTCTGGATTGAGCGTTAATAACCAATCACTTATAAGAAACAATAAAAAACCGATTGTTGATGCTGAATGGATTCGACGGTTTCCTGAGCATCGCAATTATTGGGGAGAAGGTTTAATTCACCATCATATGGATCAAGGTACATACCTATCCCCTTAATTAAGGCTCATATTCATTGTATTCTCTGTTGTTAATAGTTTAGGGAGAATATGACATGACAGAAGACCATAAGAGAGAGCTTTGGGAAGATTTTCCGAAAGATTTACCTGCTTTTGAAGCGC
>JAJRRF010000152.1 GCA_024279735.1 Alphaproteobacteria bacterium | reverse complement strand
GACGCTTCCTGATGGCGTTGAAATGGTTATGCCAGGTGATAATGTCGAGGTTGATGTTGAGCTGATCGTGCCAATTGCAATGGAAGAGCAACTCCGTTTTGCGATCCGTGAAGGCGGCAGGACAGTCGGTGCTGGCGTTGTCGGAACGATCATTGAATAGGTCGTGAAGTTTAAGGTATTGGGCTTGGTTTAGTCAAGACCTGTGCTCTGAAGTTTTGATGTTTAAGGATGCATCCCTGAAAATGGGGGTGCATCTTTGTTTTTTTGTCCGTTGAATGGGATTTGGCCGTCGATCTGTGGTATCTTGGCGCAGCTGTTCAAAACATTGCATAAACGGTTATAAAGCCTTGATAAGGCTCTGTAATCCAAGTATCATTTGATTTATGACTTAAAGATAGGTATATCTGTCAGGCTGGAAGATATGTATTGTAGGAGTGTAGCTCAGTTGGCTAGAGCACCGGTCTCCAAAACCGGGTGTCGGGGGTTCGAGTCCCTCCTCTCCTGCCAGATACAGCTATTTATACGCTTGATATGACTGGATAAATGTGTATCTTTTTAGTTCCGCGATATTAATCACTTGATCTGTGATGGATTTTGATTTAACACAGGTATTTCCTTTAGGAAAAAATTATGGCAAAGCTTAATCCTTTTCAGTTTATCCAGGAAGTGCGCGACGAGACTTCTAAAGTTGTCTGGCCTACCAAAAATGAAACGTTGGTGACGACTATCATGGTTTTGATTATGGTGGTTCTGGCATCTTTGTTTTTCTTGGCTGTTGACCAGATCCTTGGTGCCCTGGTGAATTTCATTCTTGGAGTGGGGCGCGGATAAAGCGCAAGATTGGTATTATAGGTGTCTTTCAAAATTCTTTAGTATTACGGATTAAAGTAGCGACAAATGGCTCAACGCTGGTATATTGTAAACGCCCACGCTAATTTTGAGAAGCGTGTCGCGGAATCTATTCTTGATAGTGCAGAGAAAACAGGGCTTGACAAACGTATCACCGAGGTTCTTGTTCCTGTTGAAAAGGTTCAGCAGCGGATTAAGGGTAAGGATGTTACGACTGAGCGAAAGTTTTTCCCTGGATATGTGCTGGTCTGTATGGATATGAATGATGATGCTTATCATCTTATCAAGAATACCCCTAAAGTGACAGGATTTTTAGGGAATGATAATAAACCAATGCCTATCACCAAAAAAGAGGTTGATCGCATTGTAAACCGCAATCCGGAAACTGCCGAGAAAATTGTTCACAATGTTATTTATGAAATAGGGGAGCAGGTTCTCGTCTGTGACGGTCCTTTCGCAAACTTTAGTGGCCTTGTTGAGGACGTTGATGAAGAACGTGCTAGACTCAAGGTTGCTGTATCTATTTTCGGTCGGCCTACGCCGGTTGAGCTTGAATATGGACAGGTCAAGAAGGTTGATAGTTAAGGGCTGTTCATGATTGGGTGTGGGAGGCTGTCGGGAAGTGCCAAATTCCAGACAAAAGCCGTACCACACGCCTCGGTTAAACCAGGATCCCTGAAGTCAGGGGATATAGTGAGGAAAAAATGGCAAAAAAGATTCAAGGTTATTTGAAGTTGCAGGTACCAGCTGCAAACGCTTCTCCCTCCCCGCCAATTGGGCCGGCACTCGGTCAGCGTGGTATTAATATTATGGAGTTCTGTAAGGCGTTTAATGCCAAGACAGGTGATATGGAGAAGAATGCTCCTGTTCCTGTTGTCATTACAATCTTTCAGGATAAATCATTTACTTTTGAGACCAAGACGTCGCCGGCATCTTATTTTCTGAAAAAGGCTGCTGGATTGGCTAAAGGTTCTGGTGAACCTGGCCGTTCTGTTGCAGGTAAGGTATCCCAGGCTGACCTGAAGGATATTGCAGAAAAGAAAATGGTTGACCTTAATGCTGATACAGTTGAGCAAGCAATGAAGATAATTGCGGGTTCAGCCAGGTCAATGGGTCTGGAAGTTGAGGGATAAGGTAAAATGGCTAAAGTAGGAAAACGTTATAAGAAAGCAGCTGAAGCTGTTGACCGTAATCGACTATATGCGATTGATGAGGCCGTGAAACTTGTGAAGGGTAATGCCAGTTCCAAGTTTGATGAAACGATTGAGATTGCAATGAACCTGAATGTCGATCCGCGTCATGCTGACCAAATGGTTCGCGGTGTGTGTGAATTGCCTAAAGGGACTGGACGTACTGTCAGGGTTGCAGTTTTTGCCCGTGGCGACAAGGCGGACGAGGCGAAGGCTGCCGGAGCTGATATTGTTGGTGCTGAAGACCTGATGGAGGCGATTCAGGGCGGTGAACTCAATTTTGACCGTTGTATCGCAACACCGGATATGATGGGTATTGTTGGCCGTCTTGGTAAGATCTTGGGTCCGCGCGGTATGATGCCTAACCCAAGGGTTGGTACTGTGACACCTGATGTTGCAAAGGCTGTGGAGTCTGCCAAGGGCGGGGCTGTTGAATTTCGTGTTGAAAAAACAGGAATTATTCAGGCTGGCGTTGGCAAAGCCTCCTTTTCTGAGGCTGATATTGCAGAAAACATTTTGATGTTTGCCAATGTTATCCAGAAAGCCCGTCCTGCAACAACGAAAGGGACCTATATCAAGAATGTTGCCCTGAGTTCTACAATGGGTCCGGGTATCAAGATTGATATATCAAGCCTGTTTGTATAGCTGTTGGCATTCATGCTGACAGACATGTCTTTCGGCTCGGGTGTGATTGGCAAGGCCAGGGTTCGTTATGGTTGAATTTTGGAAATATACGAAAAAAACTGATGAGGCTGCTTGCAAGACCGTCTCATTATTTCGAGGATTTTACAAAAATAATGCCGTAAGGCGTGTTTTTGTAAAAGAAGGGGGTGCTACTTGTGTTTTGAGGGCTGCCCCGACCTGTCCGAGATTATGGGTGAAATCTGTTTCCGCGAATATTGGGAACAGTTTCTTAATATGTGATTTCTGCAAACCTGTATGAGATAGGCTGTAAGCAGGTATTTTAGGGCTTTGAGCTATTGAAATATCCGTTTAGACCTTAGCACAAAAACTGGAGTTGGCCTAGCCTTCTGTCGTCTTTGTGCAAAAAATGGACAGGCACGTGAGTGCTGTGTTGCTTTTTGATGACTGTTTTGTGGTCACCATTTGGGAGTGCAGTATGGAAAATACATTGGGGGTTGTTGTCGCAAGACGAGAATATCTAATGCAAATTTTGGGAGAATGAACGTGAATAGAGAACAGAAGCGTGAAATGGTTGCATCGCTTCAGGATGTGTTCTCGAACACTGGTGTCGTTGTTGTTGCCCATTATTCCGGTCTCACTGTTGCCGACATGACTGACTTGCGCGTGAAAATCAAGCAAGAAGGCGGTCAGGTGAAAGTGGCTAAGAACCGGTTGGCCAAACTCGCTCTGCAAGGAAAAGACCAAGAAGGGATTTCAGACCTGTTTTCAGGCCCGACCCTTATTGCCTATTCTGATGATCCGGTCTCCGCACCGAAGATCGCAGTTGAGTTTGCCAAGAAAAACGAAAAACTCGTTATTCTTGGTGGTGCCATGGGCGCAGAAATTATGGATGTAAATGCCATAAAGACACTGGCAAGCCTTCCTTCACTGGACGAGCTTCGTGGCAAGATGGTTGGATTGCTCCAGGCACCTGCAACGAAAATCGCACGGGTTACCGCAGAGCCAGCGAGCCTTCTGGCACGCGTTACGGCTGCCTACGGTGCTTCTGAATAGGATTGCGCAATATAAGTGTTCGAGATTGTCTTGAAACATTTCACAATTAAACAGGTTTAAATTTAAGGATATATATTATGGCTGATCTGGCTAAAATCGTAGATGACCTATCTGCACTGACTGTTATGGAAGCTGCTGAACTTTCCGGTATGCTTGAAGAAAAATGGGGCGTTACAGCCGCTGCTGCTGTTGCCGCAGCACCTGCTGCTGGTGGCGGTGAAGCTGCTGAAGAAAAGACTGAATTTGATGTTGTATTGGCCTCATTTGGTGACAAGAAAATGGGCGTTATCAAGGAAGTCCGCACACTCGTTTCCGGTCTTGGCCTGAAAGAGGCTAAAGAGCTGGTCGAGTCTGCTCCCAAGACACTGAAGGAAGGTGTCACCAAGGAAGAGGCTGCTGAAATGAAGACCAAGCTTGAGGCTGCGGGTGCAACTGTAGAGATCAAGTAAGTTCCAAAAGACAGGAAGCGGCTAAACCAGGCCGTTTCCTGTGTTTTTATCGTCTGGTTGGGTGCAATGGAGGATTTTCAAAAGTTATTTATAATGACCTGTTGTTATAAATAGCTTTTGTAAGTCGTTCATGCAGTTGTGTATAAGATCGCAGGGAGCTAAAATGGTGCATACGTTTACTGGCCGCAAAAGGGTTCGCAAAAAATTTGGTGAAATATCCGAAATTGCAATAATGCCGAACCTCATCCAGGTTCAGAAGAATTCCTATGAATTATTCTTGTCAGTAAAGGAGCCTGCAGGCGGCCGGGAAGACCAGGGTCTCCAGGCTGTGTTCAATTCAGTCTTGCCAATCACTGATTTTGCAGGCAAGTCACAGCTTGATTTTGTCAAATATGAATTTGACCCTCCCAAATTTGACATGGAAGAGTGCCAGCAACGTGACATGACGTTTGCCGCGCCGCTGAAGGTCACCCTACGCCTGATTGTTTTTGATATCAATGAAGAGACTGGTGCGAAGTCTGTAAAGGACATCAAGGAACAGGATGTCTATATGGGGGATATTCCCCTGATGACCCCCAATGGTACTTTTGTCATCAATGGGACTGAACGGGTCATTGTTTCCCAGATGCACCGTTCACCTGGTGTGTTCTTTGACCATGACAAGGGACGTACTCATGCCAGCGGAAAATTGTTGTTTGCAGCACGTATTATTCCCTACCGTGGTTCCTGGCTCGATTTTGAGTTTGACCCGAATGATATTGTCTTTGTCCGTATTGACCGTCGCAGAAAATTGCCTGTAACCACATTGATCATGGCTCTTGGCCTTGACGAAGAAGAGGTTTTGGATACTTTTTATGACAGGATTGTCTACTCTGCCCAGGGTGATGACTGGCGTTCAGCCTTTAACCCGGAAACATTGCGCGACAAGAAGATCTTACATGATATTATAGATGCTAAGACAGGTGAAGTGATTGTTCCGTCTGGCCGTAAAGTGACTCCGCGCCTGATCAAAAAGCTGAAAGACCAGGATATCAAGGAAGTTCTCCTGACGGATGATGACCTGTTGGGACGCTTTATTGCTGAAGATCTCATCAATTTCAAGACTGGTGAGATTTACGCGGAAGCAGGGCAAGAAATTGACATTGAACTGCTTGAGGTTTTGCGTGACAAGGATTTTCGGGACATTCCGACGCTTGATGTTGACCAACTCAATAAGGGCTCGTTTATCAGGGATACATTGGCCAATGACAAGAACAGTACCACTGAAGAGGCACTGTTTGATATTTATCGTGTGATGCGTCCTGGTGAGCCGCCTACCATCGAAACCGCCTCAAAAATGTTTAATGACCTGTTCTTTAATGAAGAGCGTTATGACCTGTCTGCGGTTGGGCGTGTGAAAATGAACCTTCGTCTCCAGCTTGATTGTGAAGACACTGTACGCATTTTACGCAAGGAAGATATCCTTGAGGTGATCAAGACCCTGGTTGACCTGCGTGATGGCAAGGGTGAAATTGATGATATTGATAACCTTGGCAACAGGCGTGTCCGTTCTGTTGGTGAACTGATGGAAAACCAGTACCGTATTGGCCTGTTACGTATGGAACGTGCCATTAAGGAACGTATGAGCAGTGTCGAGATTGATACGGTCATGCCACAGGACTTGATTAATGCAAAGCCTGCCCATGCAGCTGTGCGTGAATTTTTTGGGTCTTCCCAGTTGTCCCAATTTATGGATCAGACCAACCCGTTGTCTGAAATTACCCATAAACGTCGCCTTTCAGCACTTGGGCCAGGTGGCCTGACCCGTGAACGTGCTGGCTTTGAAGTGCGTGATGTGCACCCAACGCATTATGGGCGTATCTGTCCGATTGAGACACCTGAAGGGCCAAATATTGGCTTGATTAACTCTTTGGCAACATTCGCCAAGGTGAACAAGTATGGTTTTATTGAAAGTCCGTACCGTAAGGCCGTCAACGGAAAGCTGACAGACGAGATTATCTATCTTTCTGCGATGGAAGAGGCGCGCCACTATATTGCCCAGGCAAATGCGCCCTTTGATGATGACGGTGTTTTTATACAAGATGAAATTAACTGCCGTAAGGGCGGTGAGGTGATGCAGGTTGCCCCTGACCTGATCGAATATATGGATGTATCGCCGAAACAGCTGGTATCAGTTGCTGCTGCGTTGATTCCTTTCCTGGAAAATGATGATGCGAACCGCGCCCTTATGGGATCGAATATGCAACGTCAGGCTGTGCCTCTGTTGGTCGCTGATGCCCCGTTTGTCGGCACAGGGATGGAAGAGATTGTGGCTCGGGACAGCGGCGCGGCAATCGCAGCCAAGAGAACAGGTGTTGTTGACCAGATTGATGCAACCAGAATTGTGATCCGGGCAACTGATGAACAGGATTTGACAAAATCCAGTGTTGATATTTACAATTTGCGTAAGTTTCAGCGTTCCAACCAGAGTACTTGTATTAACCAGAGGCCGCTTGTCCATGTCGGTGACCAGATCAGGGCAGGGGACATTATTGCTGATGGGCCTTCAACTGATTTTGGCGAACTGGCTTTGGGGCGTAACTGCCTGGTAGCGTTTATGCCTTGGAATGGCTATAACTTTGAAGATTCGATCCTGATCTCAGAACGTATTGTGACCGATGACGTGTTTACCTCAATTCATCTCGAAGAGTTTGAGGTGATGGCACGGGACACCAAGCTTGGACCGGAAGAGATCACCCGCGATATTCCGAATGTTTCAGAGGAAGCCTTGGGGAATCTGGATGAGGCAGGGATTGTCTATATTGGTGCTGAAGTGAGCCCCGGTGACATTCTGTGTGGCAAGATTACACCCAAAGGGGAAAGTCCAATGACCCCCGAGGAAAAATTGCTCAGGGCTATCTTTGGTGAGAAGGCCTCTGATGTGCGTGATACATCTTTGCGTTTGCCGCCAGGCACAAAAGGGACTGTTGTTGAGGTGCGTGTCTTTAACCGTCACGGTGTTGACAAGGATGAGCGCGCAATGGCGATTGAGCGTGAAGAGATTGAACGCCTTTCCAAAGACCGTGATGATGAGCAGACTATTTTGGACCGCAGTGTTTATGCGCGTCTGAAGGATGTCCTGATGGGCAATGAAGTGGCTCAGGGGCCTGAAGGGTTGCGCAAGGGTTCTACTGTGGCAGAAGACTCCCTTAATGATCTTCCTCAATCGCGATGGTGGGATATTGCCCTGGTTGATGAAGGCCTGATGGGGGATATCGAAACAACAAGAAAGCAGTATGAAGGGGCGAAAGAGCTTCTGAAAGACCGCTTTATGGACAAGGTTGAAAAACTTCAGCGCGGTGATGAACTGATGCCGGGTGTGATGAAGATGGTCAAGGTTTTTGTTGCCATCAAGCGTAAGTTGCAACCAGGTGACAAGATGGCGGGTCGTCATGGTAATAAGGGGGTTATCTCCCGAATTTTGCCGAATGAGGATATGCCCTATCTTGAAGATGGTACAAATGTTGATATTTGTCTCAACCCGTTGGGTGTGCCGTCACGTATGAATGTGGGACAGATTCTTGAAACCCACCTGGGCTGGGCGAGCCGGGGATTGGGGCAACAGATTACCGAGGCCCTGAAGCAATACCGCTATACCCATGATATTTCACCGTTGCGCTCAACGCTTGACGATATCTATAAGGGAGACCAGGCTGTATCTGATTTCACAGATGACGAGATTATTGAACTGTCAGGTAACCTGAAACGCGGTGTGCCAATGGCTACGCCAGTGTTTGACGGGGCTAAGGAAAAGGATATTGTAAAGCTGCTGGAGCAGAGCGGTCAGGACGGTTCTGGCCAGGTGACACTTTATGATGGCAGGACAGGGAAGGCTTTTGACAGAAAAGTGACTGTCGGCTATATGTACATCCTGAAACTGCACCATCTGGTTGATGACAAGATCCATGCCCGCTCCATTGGGCCGTATTCTCTCGTGACCCAACAGCCACTTGGTGGTAAGGCCCAGTTTGGTGGCCAAAGGTTTGGGGAAATGGAAGTGTGGGCACTGGAAGCTTATGGCGCGGCCTATACCTTGCAGGAAATGCTGACTGTCAAGTCTGATGATGTTGCAGGACGAACAAAAGTATATGAAGCGATTGTTCGCGGAGATGATACTTTTGAGGCAGGTATCCCTGAAAGTTTCAACGTTCTTGTCAAGGAGATGCGGGCACTTGGCCTGAATATTGAATTGCTGCAATCAGGGACAGGGAAATTTAAGGGAGAGACTGGCCCTGGTGAATCTCCAAAGCGGCTTGCCATAACCCAGAAATAATGACTTTGGATGTTGTCAGAAAAATTAAGCCAAAAGGACTGCACAGTATGGGTGCAGTTCTTTTGTTTCGCATTAAAGAATTAAGAGTTATCAGGACGGGTCTGATAAACCCTGCCTCATAATTTGAGTGCCGTATTTTTAAAGTTGCAGGCCATCCGGTTCGCCGGCAACTTACAGGAGAGAGCCGATGAACCACGATCTCACGAATAGTTTCAAACAGCCTAATGTCCAGCAGGGTTTTGACCAGATCAGGATTAAGATAGCCAGTCCTGAACAGATCAAGGCATGGTCGTGGGGTGAAATTAAGAAACCTGAAACCATTAATTACCGGACTTTTAAGCCTGAAAAGGACGGCCTGTTCTGTGCTCGTATCTTTGGGCCGACCAAAGATTATGAATGTTTGTGCGGTAAATATAAGCGCATGAAGCACAAGGATATTATTTGTGAAAAATGCGGTGTGGAAGTTACCTTGTCCAAGGTGCGCCGTGAGCGCATGGGACATATTGAATTGGCTGCGCCTGTCGCCCATATCTGGTTTCTGAAATCATTGCCAAGCCGTATCGGTCTTCTGCTTGACATGACCCTGAAGAACCTTGAACGGGTTCTTTACTTTGAAAGCTATATTATCACTGAACCAGGCAATTCAAGCTATGAATATGGTCAGCTGCTTTCTGAAGAAGAATATTTCGATGCTGAAGAAGAAGAGGGCGATAGTTTTACAGCCAATATTGGTGCTGAAGCCATTCAGGAAATGCTGTCTGTTATCGACCTTGTCCAGCTGGGTGATGACCTGCGTCAGGAAATTGCTGAAAGTACCTCAATCTTGAAGCCGCAAAAACTGGCGAAACGGCTGAAAGTTGTTGAGGCCTTTATCCATTCAAAGAACAAGCCTGAATGGATGATTATGAGCGTTATTCCGGTCATTCCGCCTGAGCTTCGTCCTTTGGTTCCTCTTGATGGTGGCCGCTTTGCAACCTCAGACCTGAATGATCTGTACCGCCGTGTCATCAACCGTAATAACAGGTTGAAACGCCTGATGGAGCTGGGTGCGCCTGATATTATTATCAGGAATGAAAAGCGTATGCTTCAGGAATCAGTTGATGCCCTGTTTGACAATGGTCGCCGTGGCAGAACCATTACAGGCGCAAACAAGCGTCCTTTGAAATCCTTGTCAGATATGCTGAAGGGTAAGCAGGGACGGTTCAGGCAGAACTTGCTTGGTAAACGTGTCGACTATTCTGGCCGTTCTGTGATCGTGGTTGGGCCTGAGCTTAAACTGCACCAGTGCGGCCTTCCAAAGAAAATGGCACTCGAACTGTTTAAGCCATTTATTTATTCACGCCTTGATGCCAAGGGGCTGGCCTCGACTGTTAAACATTCCAAGAAGCTGGTTGAAAAGGAAAAGCCGGAAGTCTGGGATATTCTTGATGAAGTGATCCGGGAGCATCCAATATTCCTGAACCGCGCGCCGACCCTGCATAGGCTGGGGATTCAGGCTTTTGAACCAATGCTGGTTGAAGGTAAGGCTATCCAACTGCATCCATTGGTCTGCGCGGCGTTTAATGCTGATTTTGATGGGGACCAGATGGCGGTGCATGTGCCGCTCTCCCTGGAAGCCCAGCTTGAAGCCCGTGTGTTGATGATGTCCACCAACAATATCCTGCATCCGGCCAGTGGTGAGCCAATTATTGTGCCATCACAGGATATTATTCTGGGACTCTACTATATTACCATTGAGAAGGATAAAGAGCCTGGTGAGGGCATGCTGTTCGGTAATACGATGGAAATTTATCACGCGCTGGAAGCGGATGCAGTCACTTTACATACCAAGGTCAAGGGGCGGGTCAATACTGTGGATGAGGAAGGTAATGAAATATTCAAGACCTTTGACACCACACCGGGCCGTATGTTGGTTGGCGAGTTGCTGCCTTTGCGCAAGGGTATCACGTTTGGCCTGGTCAACAGGCTTCTGACCAAAAAAGAAATTTCGACAATCATTGACGTGGTGTACCGTCACTCTGGCCAGAAAGAAACAGTCATTTTCTGTGATAAGATCATGGGACTTGGGTTCAAGCATGCCTGTCTGGCAGGGATTTCCTTTGGTAAGGATGATATGGTTATTCCTGATACCAAGGAAAAGATCCTCAATACAACAAAGGCACTGACCCATGAATTTGAGCAGCAATATAATGATGGCCTGATTACCCATGGTGAAAAATATAACCGTGTTATTGATGCCTGGTCAAAATGTAGTGATGAAATTGCTGATGAGATGATGAAGCGTATTTCAGCCACTGAAGTTGACACAGAAACAGGCCGGACAAAGCCAATCAATTCAGTCTATATGATGGCGCATTCTGGTGCGCGTGGTTCGCCCGCACAGATGAAACAGCTTGCGGGGATGCGCGGTTTGATGGCAAAACCGTCAGGTGAGATTATTGAGACACCGATTATTTCAAACTTTAAGGAAGGTCTTTCTGTCCTTGAATACTTTAGTTCGACCCATGGTGCACGTAAGGGGCTGGCTGATACTGCGTTGAAAACAGCCAACTCAGGGTATTTGACACGCCGTCTTGTTGATGTTGCCCAGGACTGTATTGTTACAGAGGTTGACTGTGGTACGGATAAGGGAATTCAGCTGGCTGCGGTTGATGACAGCGGCGAGATCGTCGTGACACTTGGAAGGCGTGTCCTTGGTAGGACACCGCTTCAGGATATTGTTGACCCCGAAACTGATGAAATGATTATCAAGGAAGGCGAACTGATTGAGGAACGCCACAGTGAAGCAATTGACAAGACGGAATTGCAGGAACTGCATATCCGTTCAGTCTTGACGTGTGAAGCCAAGATCGGGACTTGCGCCAAATGCTATGGCCGTGACCTTGCGCGCGGTACACCGATTAATATGGGTGAGGCTGTTGGTGTTATTGCTGCCCAGTCCATCGGTGAACCAGGCACTCAGCTGACCATGCGTACTTTCCATATTGGAGGCGCAGCGCAGGTTGTTGATACCTCATCCATTGAGACCAGCCGCGTGGGTACACTGAAGTTTAAGAATGCCCATTTTGTCACCAATTCGGATGGTGTGGATATTGTTATGTCCAGAAATATGAGCATATCTGTCGTCAATGACAAAGGGATCGAATTGGCAAGCCACAAGCTTCTGCAAGGGGCATTGTTAAGGGTGAAGGAAGGCCAAAAGGTTGAACGCGGTGTTCGTCTTGCTGACTGGGACAGTTACACACGTCCGATTTTGACCGAGGTTTCTGGTGTTGTTGAATATGAAGACATGATTGATGGTGTCACTGTTGATGAGCAATATGATGAATCGACTGCGCTGACAAGCCGCGTCATCAAGGACTGGCGTTCAACCAAGAAAAATATCGATCTGAAACCGACTGTTATTGTCAAGGACGAGAAGACAGGTAAAATTATTCAGACTTCACGTGGCAAGGAAGCCCGTTATTCCTTGTCAACGGGTGCGATCTTGTCTGTTGAGCCGGGTGCAGTTGTTCATGCAGGTGATACGCTGGCGCGTATTCCGCAGGAATCTGCAAAAACCAAGGATATTACAGGCGGTCTGCCACGCGTTGCAGAATTGTTTGAAGCCCGTAAACCAAAGGATCTGGCAATTATTGCCGAGATGACTGGAACGGTTGCTTTTGGCAAGGATTATAAAAATAAACGCCGTATCTCAATTACGCCAGAAGGTAAGGATGCAGAGCCTGTAGAATACCTCGTTCCTAAAGGTAAGCCGCTGACTGTTAGTGAGGGTGACTGGATTGAGAAGGGTGAGTATTTGATTGACGGCAATCCTGCTCCCCATGATATCTTGATGATTAAGGGCGTAGAGGCACTTGCGACCTATCTGGTCAATGAGGTTCAGGATGTTTACCGTTTGCAGGGCGTGACCATTAATGACAAGCATATCGAGGTGATTGTGCGCCAGATGTTGCAAAAAATTGAGGTGACTGATCCAGGTGAAACAGCCCTGCTGAAAAATGAGCAGATGGATTACCGTGATTTTGAGGTCATTAATGCCAGGGAAGAAAAGGCTGGCCGTCGGCCTGCAACAGCAACACCTGTTCTTCTGGGTATTACCAAGGCATCCTTGCAGACCAAAAGTTTTATCTCTGCAGCATCGTTCCAGGAAACAACACGTGTGCTGACGGAAGCATCCATGAATGGCAAGATTGATACATTGGATGGCCTGAAAGAGAATGTTATTGTTGGTCGCCTTATTCCTGCGGGAACAGGGAAGGTCTTGTCTGGGCTGCGTCATATCTCGGAACAGCGTGATGAAATGATCCAGGCCGAATATGAGAAACAGCGTGTCCTGGCAGAGAAGGAACGCAAGGCCAAGGAGGCTGAAAATATGGCAAAAGATATTGACAGTATCCTGAAGGATGAAATGAGCAAGGTGGCTAAAGAGGTGAATGCTGACACAGAAGAACCTAATGTGGCAGAAGAGGCGGTGACAGAAGAAAAAAGCGCAGCTTCAGAAGAGCCCAAAGCGGAAGAAGTAGAAACTGTCAGTAAGAAAAGTGATGAAGAAACAGGAAAAGATGATACCAAGGATGCCTAGCTTTTTGGCAGTCAGGTTCAAAATGAGCGACACAATCCTTTTTAAGGGTTGTGTCGTTGTTTTTTATTTAGGTTATGTGAATAATGGATAAGCCTGCTTGTAAGATACTGATTTATTTACTCTTCTTTGTCATTCTGAACTTGTTTCAGAATCCATACACGCTGATTTTTGTTATTTATGCTAGATGAAACAAAAATCAAAGACACAAAAATAAGTATTATATACTCAAAAGGGATCTTGCTTGTCAGGTGATGGTAATCCTAATGCTGGTGGTGGGGTATAGCGGCTTGGCAAAACAGGCTCGCCTTTTGTGATTTAGTAAAAGTATTCGTTGGTTTTAATGAGATTTCAGGAGTCCAGATAATATGACAATAAACAATAGAATTAAGGAAGATGTTTCCCTCACCTTTGATGATGTCCTGCTCCGTCCTGCCGCTTCTGATATCTTGCCGGCTGATGCCAACCTGACATCACGGGTGACCAAAAATATTAGTTTGAATATTCCTATTTTGTCAGCCGCGATGGATACTGTGACAGAAGGCAGGCTCGCAATAGCCATGGCACAGGCAGGCGGTATGGGGGTGATACACCGTAACCTGGATATTGAGATTCAGGCTGAACATGTGCGGATGGTCAAGAAATTTGAATCCGGCATGGTGATTAATCCAGTTACCATTGAACCGGACGCGACCCTGAACAAGGCTCTCAAGCTGATGGAACAACACAGAATTTCTGGGATACCCGTTGTTGAGTATAAAGGTCAAAACAGCAAGAGCGGCAAGCTTGTCGGGATGTTGACCAACCGTGATGTCCGTTTTGCGACTAATAAAAGGCAAAAAATTTCAGAACTGATGACCCATGAAAACCTGGTAACTGTTCCTGAAAATGTGAAGATGGAAGAAGCCAAGAAGCTGTTACACCAGCACCGCATTGAAAAACTGATTGTTGTTGACAAGGATTATAACTGCATTGGCCTGATCACCGTAAAGGATATTGAAAAGGCGCGTCAGCACCCGGATGCCTGTAAGGATGACCAGGGCAGGTTGCGCGTTGCTGCTGCCACAACAGTTGGTGACAAGGGATTTGACCGTGCAGTTGCGCTGGTTGATGCTGGGGTTGACCTGATTGTTGTCGATACGGCGCATGGGCAATCTTCAGGTGTGTTGGTAACAGTGGAAAAAATTAAAAAAATTAACAGTTCAGTTCAGGTGCTGGCGGGCAATATCGCCACGGCTGAAGGGGCAAAGGCATTGATTGGGGCAGGGGCTGATGCGGTCAAGGTAGGCATTGGGCCAGGCTCCATTTGTACGACCCGTATCGTGGCGGGGGTTGGTGTACCCCAGCTTTCTGCTGTAATGGAGGCTGTTGAGGAAGCCCAGAAACATGATATCAGTGTTATAGCAGATGGCGGCATCAAGTTTTCAGGTGATATGGCCAAGGCCATTGCGGCAGGTTCAGATTGCGTCATGATTGGTTCGTTGCTGGCTGGCACAGAGGAAAGCCCGGGAGAGGTCTATCTCTATCAGGGACGGTCCTATAAGTCCTATCGCGGGATGGGATCTGTCGGAGCGATGGAACTGGGGTCTGCCGACCGCTATTTCCAGTCTGATGTCAATGACAAGCTGAAACTTGTCCCAGAAGGGATTGAGGGACAGGTGGCTTATAAGGGGCCTGTTGCCAGTGTCCTGCACCAGTTGACTGGGGGGCTGCGCGCCTCAATGGGATATACTGGAAGCCATAATATCAGGGAATTCCAGACCAAGACCCAGTTTGTCAAGATTTCCAATGCGGCCTTTCGGGAAAGCCATGTTCATGATGTCACGATCACCCGTGAATCGCCGAACTATCCTGGTCAGTCTGCCTGATAAATTATGGCGCGTTGCTAATTGAAAATGTTATGGTCATGAAGCTGTCGCCCCGTCAGTCAGGGGTGAAAAGACGAGAGCATAATGAAGACAAGTCACCTGCGGCTTGTCTGGTTAAAGTATACGACCTATAGGGACTCTGACGCAAAAAATGATCTAAATTAAATGCATTTTTCTCTAGCCAAAGGGCTGGTGAAATTCCAAAGAGGGGGCATGTCATGAATAGTGCGACGCTGTTGCTGCTGCCGATAATGGCGCAAATGCTGATGACCTTTTTGCTGGTGGTCTGGCTGGGTTATGCCAAGGTGCAGTCCTTGAAATCGGGAAAGGTGACCCTGGATAAAGTCAGCCTGTCTTCAGACGCATGGCCAGATAACGTCAAGAAAATAAGCAATAATTTTAATAATCAGTTCCAGTTGCCTGTGCTGTTCTATATCCTGTGCATATTGGTTCTATTGCGTGGCCAGTCTGACATGACCATCGTAATTCTGGCCTGGACTTTTGTCTTGTTCCGTCTGGCACACAGTTTTATCCATACAGGCAGCAATAATGTACATTGGCGGTTTAACGCCTATCTTGGCTGTCTTGTCACCCTTTTTATAATGTGGGGTTATGTTCTTTATAACTTCTGGAACAGTCTATAATAACTGAAAGTAATGCGTAAAATGAGATTTCCTGGCCGTATCCGTTCAGCAATGGACATTTTGGAACTGATGGCAGAGCAGCATTTGCCTGCCAGTATTGCCCTGTCGCAATGGGCGCGTGGCAACCGTTATGCGGGTTCAACAGACCGCGCCGTGATAGGTCACCTGGTGTTTGATGTGATGCGGCAATATTCTTCATTGGCTGCGCTGATGGACAGCAATGCCCCCCGTGCTTTGGTATTGTCCTGCCTATCTTTGTCATGGGGTATGGAAACGGGAGACATTGGCGCGCTTTGTGACGGCAGCCAGTTTGCCCCCGATCCGCTCACGGATGAGGAAACCGCTTTTCTTGACAAGGGGCTTGGGGATGATTTGCCTGACTGTGTAAAGGGCGATTATCCGGTCTGGCTTGAGGACAGTTTTGCAGACCTGTTTGGTGATAATGCTGTGGCCGAGGGGCAGGCGATGAGTCAGCGCGCCCCTGTAGACCTGCGGGTCAACAGGCTGAAGGCCCGCAAGGACAAGATGCTGCGTGCCCTGGAAAAATTTGGTGTGACGCAGACCCCTTATTCTCCTGTCGGACTGCGTATTGCCCCACCGCAAAAGGATAAAAAATCCCCGAATGTTGAGGCTGACCGCACCCACGGCAAGGGACAGTTTGAGATCCAGGATGAAGGGTCGCAGATTGTGTCCTTTATGGCTGGGGCCAAACCGGGTCTGCAAGTGATGGACCTGTGCGCGGGGGCAGGGGGCAAGACCCTAGCCTTGGCCGCCCTGATGGAGAATAAGGGGCAGGTCTATGCCTATGACAAGGATGCTGCGCGTTTGCGTCCTATCTTTGAGCGGGTGCGCCGTGCCAATGTCCGCAATATCCAGGTTCTGGAAGCAGGTGATGAAGAACAGTTGCGGATGCAATATGCTGGGAAAATGGATGTCGTGCTGGTTGATGCGCCCTGTTCCGGCACGGGGACATGGCGGCGCAAGCCCGATGCCAAATGGCGGCTGACCCCTGAGGCACTGGAACAGAGGCAACAGCAGCAAAGGGATGTGCTGTCTTTGGCAAAGGTGATGCCAAAAGCTGGAGGACGGATGGTCTATGTGACCTGTTCAATCTTGCCACAGGAAAATGACGAGCAGATTGATGCGTTCCTGGCAGATAATCCAGACTATAGGGTGATTGACTGGCAAAAGCAGTGGGAAGCCAACCTTGAAACGGACATGCCAGAAACAACCACCAATACACGTCACGGCCTGACCCTGACCCCACACCAGCATGGCACGGACGGTTTCTATATCTGCGTTATGGAACGGTCAGCATCATGAGCGAAAGCAATGACCCCAAACAAGATTTTTTAGAGCGTTTGCAGCAGTCCCTTGATAGTGGTAACTTTATCAGGCTGTCTCTTGGCAAGCCTGCAAAGGGCAGCAGGAGCAAAAAATGCGTTATCTCACTGGTGAAGATCAGGGAGAGGGTTCACGGCCAGTTTGTCTTTACCAACACTGCCAATGTGATTACCAAAAACCATGATATTCAGGCTGTGAGTGGGCAGGTCAGTACGCTGCTTGGCACGGATTTTTTATCTGCTTCTCTGTTTACCACAGGGCATGACCTACAATATATCCTCAATAAAAAGGGCAAGGCACGGCTGGTGAAATCGAAGCCGACCCAGAAACAGAAATCTTCGCAGGGGCATGACCGCAAAAAAAGCTATTTTGTTGATGAAAAAAGCGGTTGGCTACATCCTTTGGGTGTGGCGACAGGTGAGGGTGTGGTCAAGCCCAGCATGTATTCAAAGTTTCGCCAGATTGCCAAATTTATTGAGATTATCGACAGTACCCTGAAAGGGGCGGGTCTGGAAGAGGACAGGCCTGTCTGTGTGACAGATATTGGTTCCGGCAAGGGATACCTGACCTTTGCGCTCTATGCTTATCTGGCGGAACGGTTTTCTGTCCAGCCGCAGGTTACGGGAATTGACCGTAAGCCCGACATGATCAAACTGTGTAATGACGTTGCCAGCAGGGCAGGTTTCGGGGGACTGAAATTTGAGTGCGGAGAGCTTGGGGAGCACAGCGCAGGGCAACAGCAGGGAAGTGACATTGATATACTGATCGCGCTTCATGCCTGTAATACAGCGACAGATGAGGCAATCTATCAGGGGATTACCAGCAAAGCAAAACTGATTGTCTGCGCGCCCTGTTGCCAACACGAAATTGCGCCCCAACTGGAGGTGCAGGGTTCTGCACTGGCTCCGCTCGCGCAACATGGCCTGTTCAGGCAAAGGCAGGCCGACCTGGTGACAGATATTGCCCGTACCCTGCTTTTGGAAAGTGCAGGCTACAGTGTCAAGGTGATTGAGTTCATATCGTCTGAACATACTTCCAAAAATGTGATGATCGTAGGCACACGCTCAAAAAAGGTTCAGCGCAAGGAAGCTAAGGAAGCTATGGCGCAATATCTTGGCCTGAAACAGGCTTTTGGCTTCAAGACACACAAGCTTGAAACCCTGTTGGGGCAGGGGCATTAAAGTTTGGCACGAGATCCAGACAGTGTGTAGGCATCCCCTATAAATATAGACAGGTTGCGTATTAATACCAATTGTGAAATGTCAAAAAATATTGAAAAACTGGTGTGTGGCTTCTTGAGAGAGTTGCCGTGATATATCTGTTGACATGAGGGCAATATTGACTGGGCATACTCCTGGTTCTGCCTTTCCATCTTTTTGGGGAGACAAGAAAAGAAAATGCAGGATAAATACCAAAAATATGCCTTGATGGAAGTGCCGCGTTATACCAGTTACCCGACCGCTGCCCAGTTTCATGACGGGATAGGCAAAACCCAGTACCGCAGCTGGCTCGCCGGGATAGGGACAGGCAAGCCTGTCTCACTTTATTTTCACCTGCCGTTTTGTATGCAGCTTTGCTGGTATTGTGGGTGTAATACCACAATTGTAAATGAATATGACCGCGTGGCTGACTATTTGTCCCTGCTGCGCCATGAGATTGAAATGGTGACGGCGGCCTTGCCAGGCAGGCTTTCTGTCAGCCATATCCATTTTGGCGGGGGAACCCCGACCATTGTTTCCTCCCCAGACTTTATTGACCTGATGGCGCAGGTCAGGGATGTCTTTGATGTCCAGGAGGATGCCGAGATTGCAATAGAGATTGACCCTCGTACTGTTACAGAGGCTATGGCCAAGACATTGGCAAGGGTTGGCATTAACCGTGCTTCCTTGGGAGTTCAGGATTTCAGTACCCATATCCAGGCCAAGATTAACAGGGTGCAACCCTTCCATGTGGTTGAGAGTGTTGTGAACTGGCTTCGCGGTGCAGGCATAAAGGATATCAATTTTGATCTGATGTATGGGCTGCCCTCACAGACCAGCCATGATGTCAGGCGCACCATTGAGTTGTCCTTGACCCTGAAACCAGATAGGATTGCTGTCTTTGGCTATGCCCATGTGCCCTGGTTTAAGAAACACCAGAATATGATCAAGGAAGAGGAACTGCCCACTGTCCTGGAACGGTTCAGCCAGGCTGTCACGGCCTCTGACCTGCTGAAGGAAAAGGGATACCGCGAAATTGGCTTCGACCACTATGCCCGTCCAGAAGACAGTCTGGCAAAGGCGATTGACGACAACACATTGCGCCGTAATTTCCAGGGTTATACAACAGACAATACCGAGGTTCTGATAGGCTTTGGTGCTTCCTCCATTGGCTCAACCTCCAACGGTTTTAGCCAGAACAGCCCTGACCTTGGCAAATACCGCACCATGGTCAAGGCAGGCCAGCTTCCTGTGGTGCGCGGTGTTGCCCTGACCAAAGATGACAGGTTGCGCAGTGCGGCCATTGAGAAGGTCATGACAGACATGTATCTGGACAGTGCATCGCTTTGCGTAGATTTTAGCTTTGATGAGGGCTATCTTGATGATGCCCTAGACCTTATGGCGGGGTTGGAACACGATGGCCTAGTGATACGTGAAGGCCGCAGCATCACTGTGACAGAGGAAGGCCGCCGCTTCATGCGCAATATTGCCGTCTGCCTTGACAGCTACCAAAAGGACAGCAAAGGTCGCCACAGCGCAGCTGTCTAAAGCAACCTGTTAGCAGGTCTGATCCTGGTTGAGCTGTCAATACGTCTTCTAAATTTTCTGGTCTGACCATATCCCGTTTTCCTTCAGGAATACGGGTTTTTTCATGCTTTATAAGGATCTCCTGCAAAACAAAATAAAAAAATCTACAAAGAATTCTTGACATTAATTACAACTATAAATAGTAATTGTCTCAATCATAGGATGTATTAAATGTGAGTGCAATGCTTATAATTCGGCTGTGTATGATCTTATATGCAATATGATTGGTAAAATAACGCCTGTAACTGTATTTTTGATCAGGCTTAGTCGGTTGCACTTATAGATTGTGGATGGTGAAGGATGAGAGAACTCATAAAAGATATTTTTCTGTTTCTGGTTATTGTCCTGATCGCAATTTATCTGGAACAGGCTGCATTTTGATACAGGTATTTCTTCAAGGTAATGAGAGTGGTGAGGGTTGTACTATGGATATAGGGTCAACAGTGTCAAAAGAAGTAACACTTTTGGAGATGATGAAAGCGCGCGATGGTGATGTGGTGCGAATCAGGCTGGCAAAGGGCAAATATGTGTTTGCACAAATTTTTGGGCAGGGACAGTTCTTGGCCTTTTTCGATTTTTGCGGACACGGCTTATGGCGTTTGATGTCCTATGATTTTTCTAGAACGCCAATGCGCTGTCACAGCAAGGCTTCCACCCAGGAACAATGTGGTCATGTGCGCAGGACTGAAGGGGCTTTCTGGCTGGTTGAGGATGAGTTGCGGGCGCATTTTCTGGATATGCCACCACAAGGGTTTACCAATGATGTCAATGAGTTCCTGTTGTCCCTGGTGCCTGGTATCCCGGCAGTCATTGGTGAGTTTGGTAGCCTGAACAATGATTTTGCCTATGGGTGGCTGAAATATAGCCTGGAAATTGATATTGGCCTGTCTGCCCTGGAAAATGCCCTGAGACATTTTTATTCAGACGAGGGTCTGACAGAGGAGCAGGGCTGTATCATGTTGGCGGCCAGCGAAATAGTCCTGGCACTGTTGGGCAAGGGGCGCGGCGGTGTGGACACATTTGCCAAAGACTGGTTGCAGACTGTGAAAGGCAGAAAACTGCACCAGACCAGGGAGGCCCGGGTTCTGCTGCCTGATGCGATCAGGGCAATAGATTGTGTGCTGTGTGAACATTCAGGGCTGATGGCCAAAATGTGTGACAATGAGGGGATGCCAAACCAGCAATGGATCAATGGGGTGCTTGACCTGAAGGATCGCCTGGAGCGGCTCTATCATCATCAATAGTTCGGACAGTTTTCACCCAACAAAAAAATAAGTGAGCCCTCAATTTGTGGGAAGATGGTGTTGTAAACGACATCAATCCTTCAAAACGGAGGAACTCATGGACATTGTAACAACTGTTCTGGATCAAATG
>JAJRRF010000151.1 GCA_024279735.1 Alphaproteobacteria bacterium | reverse complement strand
GTTGCTTGCCCTGATCTTCAATCAGAATCTTTTGGGCAGCAATAATCCGGTGCAATATTTTGGTATCATCAGCCATACGACCATTGATTCAGAAATATGCTACTTTGACAATAAGAAAAAAGAAGCTGGGGAGTTACGAAATAAGATATTGTTGATGTAAAACAAGGGAGACTTTGCTATATTGCTGAATAATGATTTGTCCTGGTTGGCCAGGCGCATTATTTTTTGCAAGGTTTTTTCAGGTATTTTATGACACCACCAAACCATATCCCCCTGGTTTACAGGCCTGAACTACAAGGCATAAGGGCGATTGCTGTTCTTTCTGTCCTGCTTTTCCATTTTGGTTTTTCAGGCATTGAAGGTGGTTATCTTGGTGTCGATATCTTCTTTGTGCTGTCAGGTTTTCTCATTACCTCAATCCTGGGAAAATCAGGACAGGCGTTGAGCCTTCCTGACCTGCGCTTTTTTCTGGTCAAGCGTTTCTGGCGGATTGTGCCCTCCCTGTTCTTTGTGGTGTTCCTGACAATGGTTACCGGGTGGCTTATCCTGATACCTGAAGACTATAGCCGCCTGTCATATGAAGCCCTGTCCACCCTGACATTTGTTTCCAATCATTTTTTTGCCCAACAGGCAGGCTATTTCGATGTATCAGCTGGCCTGAAGCCTTTATTGCATGGTTGGTCTCTTTCTGTAGAGCTGCAATTTTATGTGGTGTGGGCTGTCCTGTTCTTTTTTGTTTTCAGGAGGGACGGTCTGTCTTTCAATGGCTGGATTGCCATCCTCTTTGTGCTGTCCCTGCTTGCCAATATTATACTGATTGTCAGGGATCCGGATATCGTCTTCTTTATCTTGCCAACCAGGGGATGGGAGTTTGCCATAGGGGCCTTGGCCGCCCTGCACCAAGGCCGCATTTTTTTGAAACGGTTCAGCTCATGGGCAGGAGTGATCAATATTGGGGCTTTTGGTATCATCATCACCATGATAGTTGCGGCAGATACTGCTGTGCCTGCCCAATTGCAATATACCTTGCCCCTTTGCCTAGCTGTGGCTGTTCTTATTGTCATGCTGCCCCATAATGTAGCAATTACTCAGTTCTTGTCTCTTCCTTTTTTGGCCTGGATCGGTATCATTTCCTACAGTCTTTACCTGATACACTGGCCTATGATTGTAATGGCAAACTACCTGTTCTTTCCAGTGCCGCCCAGGTGGCTGTCAGCATTCCTGTTTTTTGCTTGTTTCCCGCTTGCCCACCTGCTCTACCGTTTTGTGGAGGAGCCAATGCGTCTATATGGCAGGGCGCAGAAGGAAAGAGGGGCACTGAAGGCAACCTTGCCGTTGGTTCTGGTTTCGGGCGTATTATCAGGTCTTTGCCTGGCTATTATCTCTTCTGGCGGAGCCCCGGGTCGTTATGATAGGGCGGCACAGGAACGTATCAGGCATCCTTATCAAAGCCAGGAGACTGGCTTGAAAGAAAGGATAACAGGACAGGAGCAGCCTAAGATAAAAGTGGTGAAGAATCGTCAGGATGCCAAGGGAGTGGCTGTCTGGGGAGATTCTCATGCAGGGCATTTCTATGGCGCAATTGAAAGGTTTCTGTCCAGAAAGGGAATTCAGACATTTTCCTTTAGCCAAAGCAGCTGTGTGCCGCTTTCAGGTGTCATCATGAAATATTCCTACTGGAATCCTGTCAGGAAATGTTCCAAAGAAAAAACTAACAGGGTTATGGAGCAAATCATTTCCAGTCCAAAGATAACGACAGTGATTTTGGCTGCCCGCTGGGTCACTCACCTGGAATGTCATGCTCTTGAGGGGGACTCTTATCGTCCTGTCTTTTTTACGAAGGGTAACTCTGATGTCCTGACCTGTGAGAATAGCCAGAGAATATTTAGGGAAGCCTTTTTGCAAATGGTTTCCAGGCTGCTGGCTCATGGCAAGAAGGTTATTATTATGGGGCAGGTTCCTGAATTTGGTTTTGATGCTGCCAGGTGCAGTATTTTAAGGGCAGCAAATTCCTTGCCACTGACACCGTGCTACCTTTCCCGGGCCAAGGTCAGGCAAAGGCACAAGTCCATGGATGATTTCTTTGGGACATTGGCAGCCACCCACAAAGATATCGAATATATCAGGACAATGCCAGAGTTTTGCAAGGACGAGTTTTGTAGGCCAGCCCTGGAGAACAGGCTGGCCTATAAGGATGATGACCATATCCTGCCCTCAGCAGCCAGATTTTTGGTTGATAAATATTTTGCCCTGTTGCCTGAAAACTTCTGGTCTGTACCGATAAAATAACAATCGGCAACAGGCCATATGACTTGAAAATTATTGGGAGATCAGGATAAGGAGTGAAGCAAAGTCATTATTGAGGCTTTTCCTGTCTTTCTGCCACAGGCTTTCCTCATCATCCTCGGGCAGCCGCCGTAGGATATCCTCCAATGTTTCGCGTGCCGCTCCCAGGTCATCCAGTCCCAGTGTTCGTTCCAGGTAACTTTCATGTTCCTTTTCTTGTCGGGTCAGACGTTTTTCAAAATCGCTGAGGCGTTGCTTGAATTCCTTGAGGCTTACAACATCCATGGGCTTGTCCTTACTGAAAATATTTTATGTTCTGTGGCTGTTTTATATATGGTCATGTTCCAACCTTTGTGAAGGTAAAAGATTGTTTTTTGGGGGAGTAGCGACTGTGGTTTGATATTTATCAAAACAGGTTCCGAAAGGATACAGGATTTCAACAAACCATACAGGGAGATATTATGTTGTTGACGGTAAAGGTATAGGCGGTATAGTGCCTGTTAATCAATTTTTTACAAGGGGTGGGGGCACGATGCAGGCATTACGGTTTGAGGGAACGGGCAAGGAATATTTCAAGATATGGATTGTCAATATCTTGCTGATTATTGTCACTTTGGGGTTCTATTACCCCTGGGCAAAGGTACGGACCAAACGCTATTTTTATGCCAATACCCTGTTGCAGGACAGGAATTTTGAATATCATGCCACTGGCAAGCAACTGTTCTGGGGCTTCTTGATCGCTGTAGCACTGTTTGCAGTCTATAATATATTGCAAAGTGTTTTCCCGCTTGGGGGCGCATTGCTTGCGATTGTCTTTGTCGCTGCCCTGCCATGGATTATCTGGCGCAGCATGAAGTTCAATATGCTGATGACCAGTTTCAGTAATGTACGGTTTGGCTTTGCTGGAGACCTAAAACAGTCCTATATGAACTTTTTTGCCTATCCGCTGGTGCTTTATATTGGTTTGGCGTTGATTACCGTTGTCGCTTTTTTCCTGCTCAAACTTGTGCAGGGTATGACTGTGCTGTCCCTTATTATTGTCGGGATTGGGGTGTTGGCCACTTTGGCCTATATATTGTATGCCCTATCATTCCTGAAAAAGAAAAATACAGAATATCTTATAAATGGTACACGCTATGGCCAGGGCAAGTTCAGCACAGAGATTGAGCTGAAACAGCTGATGAAAATTGCCTTGAAGGCAATCTTGCTGGGTGTCCTGCTTTATATTGCCATCAATGCACTGGTTATGCTGTTTGTTGGTCTGCTGGTTCTGGCAACCGGGGGCATGGAAAGTCTTCAAATTGCCAAGCCAGATGCGGCAAATATTTTGGGAAGCCTGATGAGCCTGTCTTTGGTTGGGCGTATCTTTGCGGGTGTGTTGGGTGTGCTGTTCTATATTGCCATCATATATCTGGGAACTTTGGCAGTGGCCTATTATTCTGGCCGGAATCGTAACTATATCTATGGTAATACAAAACTAGATGAAAAGATCACTTTTGCCTCGACCTTGCGCACCAAGCCTTATGCCTGGATCATGATGACCAATTTTCTGGCCGTTATATTTACCATTGGGCTGGCCTATCCCTGGGCCAAGGTGCGGATGACCCGTTATATGCTGGAGCATACCGAAGTTAATACTGAAGCTGGATTTGATGAGTATGTTTCTGAGAAACAGAAAACAGAATCCTCATTAGGTGACCAGATTGGTGATGCCTTTAATGTTGATGTTGGGATAGGGTTCTAGAGTCTATGAAGCATGATAATCTCATTGAGGGGAAATGGCATTCACAGGGCAGCGCAGCCCAGGTAGATGCCTCCCTGCATGTTATTGATGGTGAAGACTACAGGATAGAGACTGACATGGGTGGTCGGTATAGCGGCGCACTGAAGGAACTTCAGGTCAGTGACCGTCTTGGCAATGTTGAGCGCAAGATCATGCTGGAAGACGGTTCTGTTTTCGCCACCCGCGATAATGATGCGATAGACAGTGCCTTTAAAAAGCATAGGAAGATTAACGGTTTCATCCATGCTTTGGAAAATAATATGGGGTTGATTGTTGTTGCGGTTGTTGTGACGATGGTGACCGGGTTTTCTTTTTTCAAATGGGGCGTGCCCTGGGCGAGTGAGAAGATTGCCCATGCCCTGCCGCAAAAGACCAATGACCTGATTGCCCTGGACAGCCTGAAATATCTGGACAAGTTTATGTTTACCAAAAGCAAGCTTGACCCCAAGAGGCAAGAGCAGATAAGGACGCATTTTAGGGAGAAGCTTGTGCCTTACGGGACAAAGGATGTGTCATACAACCTTCATTTCCGTAACTGGTCAATGTTGGGGGTGATTGACATTCCCAATGCCTTTGCGCTGCCATCGGGTGACCTTATCATGACGGACAAGTTTGTTGAACTGGCCAAGAATCAGGACGAGATAGACAGCGTATTATTTCATGAAATGGGACATGTGGAACGCAGGCACGGCCTGGAAATGTTGATCGAGGGGACTTTTGTCACGGTTGCCGTCATGCTAGTGATTGGCGATGTCAGCTGGATCGCAGATATGGGGGTTGGCCTTGGGGCTGCCCTGATAAGCAGCAGTTATTCCAGGAAACACGAATCAGAAGCAGACCTGTTTGCCTTTAAAAAGATGTTGAAGGCAGGGATTGACCCGATTGCCTTTTCCAATATCATGAACCGCTTGGAAAGTTTTGGCGAGGAAATTGAGGAAAAGAGGAAACAGGCCAAGGGCAAAAAGAAAGTTGTCGTTGAAAAGAAAGGCAGTAGCCCAAATGATATGTCAGACTTTATGTCTTCCCACCCCAGTACAGCAAAACGCGTAGAAATGGCAAAAAAATATAGTGCCTGCTTCAAAAAAGGCTTGGCCACCTGTGACATTGTGTTGCCCTAAAAACACCCGTGACAATAACGATTCCAGCTGACTTGCCCTTTTGCCCGTCAGCTGCATTCCAAAAATGGTTGCATAGCACACTATGCGCCGATTATTTTTGTGCCTTGCCGACAAACAAGATTACCGTGCCAAATATGAGCATTTATGGTTGAGGGTGTCCTAAAATTTTACCAGCCTGCGCTTGTTCATATAGCTCTCATCAGAGCGTGATGACCAGTCCAGTGCTGTCTTGCGGAAGTCTGAATAGCTGGCATAAATCTTTTTGGAAATCGGGGAGCTTGCGCCAGCCTTGGCCACCACGTCCTTTGAGGCTGCACCAATCGCCCTGTAAATTTCGTCAGAAAATTCATGGAGCTGGACACCATGTTTCTGCACCAGGACCTTGAGGGCCGCGCTGTTCTTGGCGTTATATTCTGCCAAGGAATAATTGTTTTCAGCCAGGGCGCAGACATTGAACAGTTCCTTGTCGTCGCGTGACAGGCTGTCCCAAAACTTTTTGGAGATGCCAAGGCTTAGGGTTGGGCCAGGTTCATGAAAACCGGGAAATTGGTAGTGCTTCAATATCTTGTAAAAGCCAAACGCCATGTCATTCCACGGCCCGACCCATTCTGTGGCATCAATTGTGCCAGCTTGCAGGGCAGGGAGGATGTCCTTGCCGCCAAGCAGCTGGGCAGATCCACCAAGCTCATTCAGCACGAGGCCGCCAAGGCCGGGAATACGCATTTTCAGCCCCTTAAAGTCTTCCAGCGTCTTGACAGGCTTGCGAAACCAGCCGCCCATCTGTGATCCGGTATTGCCGCAGGCCAGAGCCTTTACGCCAAATTGTGCACTGAGTTCATCCCATAGCTTTTGCCCACCGCCATGCTGTACCCAGCCATCCATTTCATTGGCGGTCAGGCCGAACGGCACGGAAGTCATAAAGCCAAAGCCCTCATCTTTGCCGCGATAATAATATTCAGCCGAGTGATACATATGGGCAGTGCCTTCCTGCACCGCGTCCAGGCATTTGACGGGGCTGACCAACTCGCCGCCAGCATAAAGCTTGACCTTATAGCGGCCACCAGAAACCTGTTCCAGCCTTTGGCCAAAACGTTTCGCCATCATGCCCAGACCTGGATAATTTTTTGGCCAGCTTGTCACCATCCGCAGCCGTTTTGTCCCGCTGGCAAGGGCAGGCATCGGCATTGTTGAGGCGGCAGCCACACCTGCGGCAGTGGCAACTGCACCAGATTTGAGAAATTTACGGCGGCTTGGGCGGGAATCTTTGGTCATGTCAGGCGTTTCCTTGAGTTTTCCGTTAGGCATAAGGACACCCTCAAAAATAGATGCTTCAGATAGCGCGGGAATTTTGTTTGTCAGCCTAAGTCAAAAAAGGGCGTATAGCGGGCAGCTACACAAGATTTTTTGAAACGACACTGACGAATAAAAGGACAAGCTAAATGTAACGGTTATTTATGCAGGTGTTCTAAGGTCTAGCACAGGTCTAGCACAGCAAAGCCAGGGCGTAAATGATGTGTCAGACTTTATGTCTTCTCGCCCCAGTACTGCCAAGCGTGTTGAGATGGCAAAACAATATCGCAGACCCGCGAACCGTAACGGCTTGCTCGCACCCATGCATTCGTCTCACTTAACGAGACAGTTAACCCATTGAGATATTTTCACTTTGTCATCCTGAACTTGTTTCAGGATCTATAACCCCAGGATTTTGTTATGTTTTGGGGTGTTCACTCTGCTTCACTCTGCCTAACTTTACCTTTTGGGGGAATTTATCGCTTGACTATTTATAAGCTGTATTACTATCTGATTGAGGTTAATCTTGATAAATGTTATACAAATGATAACATATGGTTAGGGGAAATAAATGCGTGTTATCGCTCGCAAGGTGTTGCATGATTTTGCATCATCCCATCCTGATGTATCAGATGCCCTGGATGCCTGGTGGATTGAGGCCAGACATGCCGACTGGAAAACGCCCCAAGATATTAGGCAACTTTATGCCAGTGCCTCAATTATTTCTGATAATCGGGTTGTGTTTAACATTAAGGGCAACAGCTATAGGTTGATTGTGAAAATACACTATGAATACTGGGGTTGTGTGTATTCGTTCCCCGTTTCAATTCCGAAACGCAACACTCAGTTTGCTGATGGATTATGGCCTGTGATGGCGGGCAGGAAATATTGGGTCAGGGGCCTTGGTCGCCGCAGGCGATGCGCAGCACCCTTGATGCAAGATTTTTTGGCT
>JAJRRF010000150.1 GCA_024279735.1 Alphaproteobacteria bacterium | reverse complement strand
CTGATAAATAACGATAAAATAAAATAGTTATTTTGAAAACCGCTAAAATACGACCGTTTTTTCATGAAAAAATGGGGTTTTAGAGCTAAGTTTCGCTCAAAGCCGCGTATTTACGTAAAAAAAGAAGCTGGGGAGTTACGAATTTTTTAACCAAAAAGACCGGATGGTGGCTCAGATTGTTGTCTGCTTTGAATGTGATATTGTCCTTATATCCCCAAACTATTTCCCCATTGCACCCAATCCTGAAGATGTGGCCGACGAAGCTGATGATCAGGACGGTGATGGTTGGGGGCCGGAATACAGGAACGGTGTCAAGGCAATCAAGGGGTATGCCTCCGTGGTGCGCGCCCTAAAACTCCCGTTCCTCTCACCAAGTGCGTTACGCAAGCAACACCGAAAGCAGCAGCAGCTTATCCAAAGACAACGCCAGCAACGTGCCAGAAGACCCCTGAAGAAAAGAAACAGCAAGGATTAGGGGAAACCGGGCTATGGGGACAGCCTCCTTGGCTGGGCGATTCAATTGATGTGTAAAATCAGGTTTTTGTCTCCTTGTCGGTGAAGAGTTGAACTCTTCATCGGAACATTACAGTATTAATCCACCATTTATTTGTAACGTTCTGGTCAACAGTACAACTGTTGACCAACAGAATCTGTGGATTGAATTGCCCTGCCTCCTTCGCCACTCCAGGAATTTTTCCTTTGACCGTAACTATATTCATGCTATGTTCTTATTTTTAGGGATAATTGGGAAGGACTGTCCATGATCAGGGGAAGCTGCCTGTGTGGCAAGGTAAAGTTTGAAATTTCAGGAAAACCGTCTTCATTGAGCTATTGCCACTGCTCAAGATGCCGCAAGGCGGCGGGTGTGTTTTCAGCGGTGCTGATTGGCAAGGCCGATGACCTTCAGGTAACCCAGGGACAGGATCGGATTGGAAAATTCAGGGCCAAGCCTGACGGCAAGTTTGAACGCTGCTTTTGCAAAGACTGCGGCACTTCCCTGGGCGACATGGACGCAGGCGATATCTATGTCATTGCCGCCTCTGCCCTGGATGACGACCCCGGCATCCGCCCCACCCTGCACATCCACACCGCCTCAAAGCCAAACTGGTACGAGATTAGCGATGACTTGCAGAAATTCGAGGGGGATTACAGTTCTGGGGAATGAGACAAAGTCCCCCTGAGCCGTCATCATCAGGCTTGACCTGATGACCCATTTCCAGGGCTATCGCCTTCTAAAAACAATCCCTTACCAAGCAGACCGCCCCAAAAATGGCACCCCCTATCAAGCAGCGTTGTGACAACGGCAGAAGCCACAGAACCACGATATGACTGAAAAATGAGCTGGCGAAAACATCCCCATTCACGCCCTACCCTTCCTGCTGAATTACGGTGACAGTTTACTAAACTAAATAATTTAGCAAACTGTCACCGTAATTCGATTTCCTCACAGCCCTTTTTCATCCAGCCTTTTGAGAAAGGCTTTCTTTTGCGCATGATCTTCTCGAATTTTAAGCACCTGACTTGAAAAAAAATCTTGCTTCCCCTGTTGCGTCGTCAATGCCTTAAGGTCTTCCAACAAGGCCGATGCGCGGTCATATGCACTGGCATGACGCAACATAATATCATCCTCGACCTCTTGCCAAACCTGTGCGCCGCGCTGCGCCAACACCAACAACCGTTTCTGTTGGCGTGCATTTTTTTCTTCTTTCTGTCTCCGGAACGCTTCTGCCCGCTGTTTACCCTCACGAACAAGGCGTTCTTTTCTGACAGCCTCGACCAGGGAAACAATTTCTCCTGCTGTCCTGCGCGCTCCACCAGTCGCGCCCGAAGTTTTTAACAGTATTTTGTTAATGTTCTGGCTAAAAGCGGCAGCCAAATAAGGATCATTATTCTGATAAAGCTGAAACAAGACGTTATTCTTTTCTGTGTCTGGCATATTGTCAATATAATCCCTGACTTGACTGGAAGGTATCTTGTCCTGAGGCCTTGCGTTGCCTGCGTCAGAGCCTTGATTGGCTGCCAGCACTAAATCCTGATCAAGCTGAAGAAAACTGGCAACCTGTACGAAAGGATTTGTGATTTGGGGCAGACCTCCAAGTGGTTCAGGCGTGTTATTACCAATTATTCCTCCCTGAACGCCAAGCAGCCAGATAAGGTGAAAAAGGCTATAATCCCCCGCCAGAACATCACTACGCAGGGAAGAGAGGGCTGCTGTGACACGATTAAAATCATCCTCTTCATACCAGCCATATTCGGGTTCTTCTTCATTAAGCCTGACATCCAGAATAAGAGAATCGCCGACACTCTTAAGGTCAATAAACACAGGATCATATGGCGCGACTGTTACATCACTTAAAAAAGGCTGTATTGTTTCAGGATCAATCAATATTTTGGGGAATTTCAGGGCAATATTGCGCGCGCCCCAATCCGCAAAAAAGAGGTGGAGGTCAAAATAATCCTCCACCAAGTGCTCAGGGTTACCCTTAAAACTGCCAAAATTATAGACATTAACAAAACTGGTCGCCGAAATACGTGCGCGACTTGAAATGCTGCGCAATTCATTCATCTGGGAATGGGACAGCGACTTATCAATACTTAGAAATTCATAATATTGGTAACTGCCCATAGTGTCACCCCTTTGCTAGACATGGCGGCGTTCCACATTCCTCGCGTTCTTACCTTGCAGAAACGTTGCGAAGCGTGACATACTCGTTCGCATTAAGTTTCAGAAATGATAGCCCTTATCAACCCAATAATGCCAATCACCAATAATCTGACAGGTCTCTTCTGTCGCGTCAACGGGATCAATCTGGGACAGTGGCACGGCCAGAGTTCCTCCTCCAAACCCAATATCCACAAACATGTCATGCAAACAGACATCAGAATCTGCCAGTCCTGTCACTATGACCACCTCCCCAGCTTTTAGGGGAGATGTGGCCACCCTGGCAATACATTTCGCCTCGAATGGGAAGGTCATCTCATTTTCAAGGGAGTAGTACCAGCCCATGGCCCGCTCCTGTTCATCATAGGCATCAACCACAATTTCCATGATAATGCGGTGTTCGATTTCCTCGTCTGTATCACCCATGCTGATTGCCCCCATATCAAAAGATATGCCGTTGTTATCACAGCCTGACAACCACCACAATAAGAGCCGCCTAACCCTTGCTGCCCTTGGCCTAAGTTTTCCCTTAAATCCTCATCATCGGGCTTGTCCCGCTGATCCAGGCTGAAGGTTTTGCTCTTGATAAGGGGGCTTGTTATCGCGCTTTATAGTACACAGCATGGATAGTAGCAATATCAACTCAGTTAAAATATTTTTGTTTTATACTTTCAAAGTGATATTATCATCTTTTCTCCTTTTAAAAGTGTCGCATTCCTGGCCATCACGTCAAGGGTAACCCGCTGTGCGGCATCTTTGATGCCCTTGACG
>JAJRRF010000149.1 GCA_024279735.1 Alphaproteobacteria bacterium | reverse complement strand
TGGGTCTGGTGGGTGGTTTTTCAGACCCATATCATGAGACGGTGGCTGAGGCAGCCTGGGGCCGGCGCGCCCAGAGGGGACACCGTAATGCTGTCGAAAACCTGGCGGTGTTTGGAATTCTTGTCCTGGTCTTGCAGCTACTTGGCATGAATACGGCTGGTACGCTTTTTGCCGCCCAGCTTTTCTTTTTCTCCAGGCTGGTTCATTTCATAGTCTACCTGTTGGCAATACCGTGGATACGGGTAGTCATGTTTCTGGTTGGGTTTGGATGTCAGATATTTATTGGCTATACAATCCTCCTGGACATTGCGTAAGCCCGTGACGAAAAGAACCTGGCCATGAATGATCATGAACCAGGTTCTTTTTATCTCGGTCAATACAAACTTTTTATCTGGCAGGACCCGCAGAGCGGGTCATAAAGTCTGGAACATGGTCGCCCATGCCCATGACAGCATTTCCCTCATGTTGTGGTTTTTTGTTGCGGCTGTTGTTATTCCTGTTCTGGGGCTCTGTGCGTTGCGGGGTTTCCCTGGCCTGGTCCTGGCTTTGGCTCTTTTCTTCCCTGTTTGCATTACGGCTGTTGCTGTTGGTTTTCTTTTCTTGGGCTGGAGCCTTCTTTCTCTCTGGGGGCTTTCTTTTTTCTTGCCTCTTCTCAGGCTTGCCCTTGCCTGTGGGATTATCAATCCAGTTGATCTCCTTGAGGCATAGCTTTTCAATGGCCTTGAGGTTGACCATATCCTTGGAGGTAACAAGGGTGACTGACGTGCCCTTGCGTCCTGCGCGTCCGGTCCGGCCAATACGGTGGACATAGTCTTCAGGGTTGTTCGGGACATCAAAGTTGAAGACATGGCTGACATCAGGAATATCAAGTCCGCGCGCAGCAACATCACTGGCAGCAAGTATCTTGATGTCGCCATTCTTGAAACCCTCCAGGGTTTTTGTTCGGCTAAACTGGTCCATATCGCCATGCAGGGAGCCAACATTAAAGCCATGCTTGCTGAGAGAGCGGTACAGGACAGCCAGGTCGCGCTTCCTGTTACAAAAAATAATGGCATTGTTCAGGTCTTCACTGCTTTCAATCAGGCCTCTCAATGTTTCGCGTTTGGCCTTGAAGTCGTGGTCTGTACGGACAAATTGTTGGGTGATCGTCTTGGCGGTACTGTTTGAGCGGGCAACCCTGATTGTGACAGGGTTGTGCAAAAAGCTGTCAACAAGCCTCTTGATTTCCGGTGCCATGGTGGCAGAGAAAAACAAGGTCTGCCTGCTGAAAGGCAGAAGTTTGCATATTTTTTCAATATCAGGAATAAAGCCCATATCAAGCATCCTGTCGGCCTCGTCAATCACAAGAACCTCTACCGCATTGAGCAGAAGCTTGCCACGGCCAAACTGGTCAAGCAGCCGTCCAGGTGTTGCAATGACAACATCCGCGCCGCGATCCAGAATTTTGCTTTGTTCAACAAAGGACACGCCGCCAATCAGGATTGCAATATTCAGCTTGTGGTTCTTGCCAAGAACCTCAAAGTCTGCGGCAATCTGGGTCGCCAGTTCCCTGGTCGGTGACATAATCAGGGTGCGGGGCATACGTGCCCTGGCGCGTCCCTTTTCAAGCCTGGCCAGCAGGGGCAGTACAAAGGCGGCAGTCTTGCCGGTTCCTGTCTGGGCAATGCCCAAGACATCCCTGTTTGACAGGGCGGCCGGGATAGCCTGCTCCTGGATTTCTGTTGGTACAGTATATCCTGCCTCTTCCACGGCTGCTAGAATTTTGCTGCTGAGACCCAGCTCAGAGAACTTTTTCTGAACAGTCTTTTGGGTTTCAGTTTCTGTGGCAGCAGTTTCGATTTCAGTTTCCGTGCTTTTGGGCAATAGATTACACCTTTTGGTCGTGTCAGTAGTTGTGAAGTGTCTGGCTATATGGTTCAGACACTAAGGATTTGGTGACAATAATATGTTATGTTATGTCGTATCAGTTATGGCGTTATAGCTGCTTCCTCATTCATTATCAATATATTTGGTTTCTGCTGAATGTGAAGGGGCTGGGTGGGGAAAATGGGGGGCTTGTCTGCCTGATCCAGGGGTTTCAGTGGCCTTGCCTGCAATACAGTAGCTGGCTGGCCTTAGCGGCTGCCTCAGCCGGTCTTTTCAGAAATGGTTCCTGTAATGCGCATATCCTTGAGATATGTTGAGCCATGAATTTTTTCAACAATGCGGGGGGTGACAGAATTTTGCCTGGCTATTTCAGTTGCCAAATGTTCTGAATGGGTCACAACCCATATCCTTGTCCGCTTTGAGGCCTGGCTGATGAGACGGGCAAGTGGTTCAATAAGGTCGGGATGCAGGCTGTTTTCGGGTTCATTCAGGGCGATGAAAGAGGGTAGGCGATAACCCAGCAATGCGCCGACCAGGCTCAGGTAATTCAGTGTACCGTCTGAAAGTTCGTGTGCCTTGAAAGGCCTGGGCATATCCGTAAATTCCATTCCTAATATACATTTTCCGTCCTGTTCCTCAAGGATAAGCTTGCTGCCAGGAAAGGCATCTTCAACCGCAGCCAGGATGTCGCTGGGGTCTTCCTTGATCAGGTAGACCGTTGCCAGGACAGCAGCAAGGTCATGCCCAGACGAGCTTAGGGTCGGGGTGCAGATGGCAAGGGCAGGTTGCCGGAGCGGGGAAGATTCGTCAGTCCTGAAATTATGATAGAAACGCCAGTCAGCCATTTCCCTGCGCACGGCATCCATTTCCGGAAAAAAGGCACCGTCCCTGATGCTTGAGAGAGCCGTCTCGGAAGCCAGCAGAGCATTATCATTTGTCAACCATTGGTCGGCATCATTTTTCAGGTGGACAGCAGGGCCTTCGCGTTTCATCACAGCCACACGCTTGCCGTCCCGCAATACATTGACTTCTTCATACTTGACCAGGGGCTCTTCAGGAAGGGCTGCCTCATCTGCAACAGGCAGGCCAATCTCTATCTTGTAACCGAGTTCGCCAAGTTCTGCCTCCAGAACCAAGGTCAAGGGCTCGTTAATTTTGCGTTGCCCAGACCATAACACGGATTCCATGCCGCCCTCTTCGGCGACAGAGTGGGTGATCGTGCCCTTGGCTGCAAAATGGAGGAGTTCCAGTGCCCTGTAGAGGTTCGTCTTGCCAACACCATTTGTTCCCACAAGCACTGTGAGTTCCTCAATCGGGAACTGGATGGAGCGAATAGATCTGTATCCCTTAATGGAGAGTGCGGTAACTGGCATTTATAATCTCATATCATGGCTGTGAACAGGGTTTGCAGGGTCTTGCTGTGTGTTTAGGACACCCCAAGAAGGGGGCTTCAATTGTTCAGGGCTTTGGGGCATCCAGCCCTTGTAGGGGACGGAAAGACCTGTTCTTTAAATTAATGGTTTTTGGGCGGTGAGGTCAAGTTAATCAAAAATTAAAGTAAATATGTTTTTGCTGTGGTATCCTCTTTTGCCAGGTTTTTCGTCTGGTGATGTTGCCCGCATTTGTTCAGGCGGCCTTGTCTTGTGTATCAAGACAAGTCTGGCTGTTGCGTAGCTCCAAATATTGCGGAGGGGACGCGCCAAGGGAATTCAGGGCATTGACCAGGGGTATGGAATGTGTCGTGACCCAGACCTGTGATGTTTGCGAAGCCTCCAGCAGAAGCTTGGCCATTGGGGCCATAAACTCCTGGTGGAGACTGGTTTCGGGTTCATTCAAGGCAATAAATTGCGGTGTCCGCAGGCTTTTGAGGGCTGCGATCAGGCAAAGGAAACGTAGTGTTCCGTCAGACAGTTCATGGGCGGCAAAGGGGCGCGACATGTCAGGGAAGGTCATGGTCAGGATTGATTTTCCGTTTTGGGTCTTTATAAACAGGTCGCTCCCAGGAAAGGCTGAGTTGATGGCTTCGGCAATTTTGTCAGTATGATGGTTGTAATGGATCAGTGTGTCAAACAGGGCGGCAAGGTTATGGCCGTCTTCTCCCAGATAGGGTGTGCATAACCCAAGGCTTGGCTGGCGGGACAGGGCATTCCGGTCAGTCTCAAAATTATGATAAAAACGCCAGTTTTCCATATTACTACGCACCAGCTCCAGTTCAGGAAAGCGGACACCGTCCTGGATGCTGTGAAGAACAGTTTCTGATCCCAGCAATGTTTCTGGCCCAGGCACAATTTTTCCGTCCATCTGGCGCAGGAAGATCTTGTTACCAGTTCGCTCCATCAGGGTCAGTGGCTGGGCAGAGTCGATCCTGGTGAGGCGTTCACTTTTGATGACAGGTTCACTGGTAATGTCCTGGCTGTCTTTTCTGGTTGCCCAGCGCAGGGCAACTTCATTATTGTCGGGATGGCCAATGCAGATGACATATTGGTACGGACCCATGACAAGAGACAATTTTATCTGTTCTGTCTTTTGGGTTGTATAGCCTGCTTTCCCTGCCCACAAGGCAGAGGTCAGCCCGCCTTCAGCTGCCAGTGAATGGATGATTTCGCCTTTTGCAGCGGCCTGTAGCAACTTCAGTGCCTTGAACAGGTTGGTCTTGCCGCATCCATTTTTGCCCAGGATAACCGAAAAATCATCTATCCTGGTGTGGATTGAGCGAATGGAGCGATAACCCTCTATATCAGCAGAGTGTATTGTAAGTGACATCGTATTATGGCCATTTCACTACAGGTGGCATTGATGAAAGGATACTAGCAACATTTCCGCCAGTTTTCAGCCCAAAAATCGTGCCCCTGTCATATAATAAGTTATACTCGACATATCTGCCACGCCTGACCAGCTGTTCTTCGCGGTCTTCTTCTGTCCATGACTTCTCCATATTGCCCCTGACCAGTTGGGGATAAATCTGGGCAAAGGCTCTGCCAACATCCTGGGTGAAGGCAAAACGTTCTTCCCAGTTGCCATCCTCTTCCCCAAGGCGGTCATAGAAAATGCCACCAATACCGCGTGGTTCATCCCTGTGCGGCAGATAAAAATAGCTGTCACACCACTCCTTATATCTTTTATAGTCAGCCACGTCAGGGTGAGCAGTGCAGGGGGCTTTCATGGCTTGGTGAAAGGCAACACTGTCCAGGTCATCCTGGGTGCGCCTTCGGTCAAGCACAGGGGTTAGGTCTGCGCCGCCGCCAAACCAGGCCTTGGTTGTCACCACAAAACGGGTATTCATATGGACTGTGGGCACATTTGGATTAACAGGATGGGCGATCAACGAGATGCCGCTTGCCCAAAAGCTGGGGTCTTCCTTTGTGCCTGGTATCTGGTCGCGGAATTCGGGTGAAAATTCGCCATAGACTGATGAAATATGCACACCAACCTTTTCAAATACCCGCCCCTTCATCATGGACATCTGGCCGCCGCCGCCTGGCTTGCCAGTATGGTCTGTGCGTTGCCAGGGTGTCCTGACAAACTGTCCTGCTGGCGTGTCGCCATAAAGTGCCCCGTCTGCCCCTTCCTCAATTTCCTCAAGGGACTGGCAGATGGTATTGCGCAGTTCCTCAAACCAGGCACTGGCCTTCTTTTTTTGCTGTTCCAGTTCATCACTTGCTGGTTTTTGGGATGTCATGACAGTTATATTCACCTTAAATTTTGTAGGTTTTGCAGATGCCCTGTTTGTCTCAGGGCTTCCCCAAGTACCATTGCACCTGCAACAGCAATGTTCAATGACCTGGAAAGTTTTTGCATAGGAATAATGATCCGAGAGTCGCAGATTTGCGCAACCTTTTCCGGTACGCCGCAACTTTCGCGGCCCAGCATAAGGACATCATCGGCTTGGAACGAAAAACTGGTGTAGGACTGGCTGGCTTTTGTTGTCAGGAGAACCAAGCGGTTTTGAGGTTTCAGGGATGAATAAAAAAGGTCAAAAGAAATATGTCGGTGAATGGTGACCTGATCCAGGTAATCCATTCCCGAACGGCGCAGAGCCTTATCAGTCATATTAAACCCGGTTGGGCCAATGACATCAATTTCCACTCCCATGCAGGCACTGAGCCTTAACAGGGTGCCTGTATTTTGCGGAATGTCAGGTTGGTACAGGGCAAGGCGCATGGTCAGTTGTCTCGTGGAAACGAATTGTTTTTGTGGTTAACCTGCTAGTAGTTCTGTCGGGCATTGTCTTCAGAGTAATTCTACTTGTGTCAAATTGCATATAGGGGATTTTGCTTATAGCAATGGATTCAGGCTGGACAATTGTTTCATGTCGTGCAAATAACCTGGGGTTATCTGGTTATATTCAAAGAATTTAATTTCCGAACACTCATTGAGGTGACGCAATTTTTTTGTGTACCGACAAGAGATGGGATGCTCAAAATTTCAGGAATGCAATGTGATAATTTTAATCGGGGACGTAAGGTTTCTGGCTGAAATTTAGGGACAGGGCGTTTATCAGGATTTGGGAATGTTTTTTGTAAATCTTAGAAATTTAAAGCAGAATTTCTTTAAATCTATTTTCTGTCGCAGGAGAAAAAAATAATGTCTGCAAAGCATGAAGAAGATGTTGTAAGCCGCAGGGACTTCCTGTTCCTGGGGGCGGGGGCATGGGCTGCTGTTGGCGGTGCCGCTGCTATCTGGCCATTTGTTGACCAAATGAACCCTGATGCCTCTACAAAAGCCCTGGCCTCTATTGAGGTTGATATTACCCCTGTCCAGGTTGGCCAGGCCATTACCGTGTTGTGGCGCGGCAAGCCTGTCTTTATCCGGCACAGGACTGCTGAGGAAATTGCAGCGGCTGAGAAGGATGATGAAACGGCGATGCCTGATCCGCAAAAGGATGGCGACCGTGTCCAGAAAAAAGAATGGTTGATCCTGGTTGGTGTCTGCACCCATTTGGGCTGTGTGCCTGGTGGGCAAAAGGCTTCAGACATAAGGGGTGACTTCGGTGGCTGGTTCTGTCCATGTCATGGTTCCCACTATGACAATTCTGGACGTATCCGCAAGGGGCCAGCTCCGCTGAACCTGGCTGTACCATCCTATAAATTTTTGACCGATACTGTTGTCCAGATCGGCTAACCTGTAAGGGGGACGGGCCCATGGCTCATGAATCAGTTTATACGCCCAATTCGGGCATTGAAAAGTGGCTGGACGAACGTCTGCCCATTATTCGCCTTGGTGTCGATTTTATGGCGATGCCAACGCCGCGCAATTTGAATTATTGGTGGACCTTTGGCGGCATCCTGTTTTTCTTTCTGATGGTGCAGATCATTACCGGTATTATTCTGGCAATGCATTATATACCGCATGAAAGTATGGCGTTTGATAGTGTGGAACACATTGTCCGTGATGTGAACTGGGGTGACATGCTCCAGAATATGCATTCCAATGGCGCATCATTCTTCTTTATTGCAGTCTATATTCATATCCTACGTGGCATGTATTACGGGTCCTATAAGGCACCGCGTGAAATGTTGTGGATCTTGGGTGTGATCATTTATGTGCTGATGATGGCTTCTGGTTTTCTTGGCTATGTGTTGCCTTGGGGACAGATGAGCCTTTGGGGCGCGACAGTGATTACCAACCTGTTTTCTGCCATTCCTTTTGTGGGCGGTGCTATTACAGAACTGCTTTGGGGCGGATATGCCGTTGGACAGCCCACCCTGAACAGGTTCTTCTCGCTGCATTACCTGATGCCACTTATCCTGTTCGCCTTTGTTGGCCTGCATATCTGGGCATTGCATGTGGTTGGGAGTAATAACCCTGACGGTATTGAGATCAAGCTGAAAGAAGACAGCCTGCCATTCCATTCGTATTTTTCAATGAAAGATGCTTTTGCAATGGTGCTGTTCGCCATGATCTACGTGTATTTTGTGTTCTTTATGCCTGATTATATGGGGCATCCAGATAACTATGTACGGGCAAACCCAATGGTGACTCCGCCGCATATTGTGCCAGAATGGTATTTCCTTCCGTTCTACGCGATTCTCAGGGCTATTCCTGACAAGCTGTTTGGTGTGATCTTCATGTTTGCAGCGATTGCCATTGTGGCGTTCCTGCCTTGGCTTGATACATCCCGTGTCAGGTCAATGCGTTACCGTCCGACTGCGAAACTCTTCTTCTGGGGATTTGTGGCAACTGGCCTGTTGCTTGGGTATCTTGGCGCGAAACCTGCTGAAGGTGGTTATGTGATTGCCTCACGTATATTGACAGCCTACTGGTTCCTATATTTTATTGTTGCCCTGCCTTTGTTGGGCTGGACGCAAAAAACCAAGACATTACCGGGCAGTATCACTGAAGCGGTTCTTGGCAAGGATGCCATGAAAAATAATAAGTAAAGGAGGCAGTCATGACTGTTAAATTTTTTAAACTGGCAAGTGGTTTTGTCGCTTTTACAGCTGGGCTTGGTATGCTGTCGTCTGTTGTTATGGCAGCCGGTGATGGCGGTGGCCAGCATTTTGCAAAACAAAGCTGGAGTTTTGGCGGTGTTTTTGGTCGCTATGACCAGAAGCAGCTTAGGCGCGGCTTTGAAGTTTATAAAGGCGTTTGTACTGGGTGTCACAGCATGAATTTGCTGTCCTATAGAAACCTGACACAGCCTGGCGGGCCTGAATATGGTGAGGACTATATCAAGGCGATGCTGAAGAGTGATGAGGTTGAGGTCAACCTGCCCCATAATGATGAAGGCGAGATTGTTAATGAGGATGGCGACCTTTTTACCAGGCCAGCCGCACTTTCTGACCGTATCAAGAAGCCTTATGCCAATGACAAGGCCGCAATGGCTGCCAATGGTGGGGCGTTGCCACCTGACTTTTCCGTTATAGGTAAGGCCAGGGCGATGCACGCCAATCATGAAGGCATTCCTGGTCTCTTTACCTGGGTGTTTGCCTTGGTCAAGGATGTGGTGACGCAGTATCAGGAGGGCGGCCCTGACTATATCTATACGTTGATGACCAACTATCATGAGACTGTTCCAGAAAATGCGCCAAAAGATTTTTCTCTGCCTGAAGGCAAGCATTATAATGCAGCCTTTCCTGGTCATGCGATCTCAATGGCACCGCCTCTCAGCGATGGTATTGTTGACTATACTGACGGTACAAAGGCGACCCTGGATCAACATGCCAAGGATATTTCAGCATTCCTGATGTGGGCTGCTGAGCCTCATTTGAATGCCCGTAAACGTCGCGGCTTTATGGTTCTGATCTATCTGGCGATTCTGTCCCTGCTGCTTTATGGGGTGAAGCGCAAGATTTGGGAAGATGTGAAGCATTAGTGCATAGTGCAAGCAAATCGAACGGATTTTCGGGTTAAGATATGAGCCATTAAAGGGCTAGTGCAAGGTCATTTGACCGAACTTGCTAGCAAGTTGCGCTAGTTTTGCATTGAGTGAGATTTATATTAAGAAGGGCATCTGGTAGGTATCAGATGCCCTTTTTTGGGTCAGGTTATATTTTGGGAGCTGGGGAATGACAAAAGCTGTTTTGGGAGTGATTGGCGGAAGCGGGCTGTATGACTTGCCAGGGTTGGGGCAGGTCGAGGAAATTGCTGTGCAAACCCCCTGGGGAGAGCCGTCAGACAAATTGAGGGTCGGGCAGTTGGGCGGCACAAAAATTGTGTTCTTGCCGCGCCACGGGGCAGGGCATACCATTCCGCCAGGAGAGATTAATTATCGCGCCAATATTGATGCGATGAAGCGCGCTGGGGTCACTGACCTTGTCTCTGTTTCAGCCTGCGGCTCTTTTCGGGAAAATTGTCCGCCAGGGCATTTTGTTCTGGTTGACCAGTTTATCGACCGCACGATCAACAGAGAAAAAAGTTTTTTTGGCCAGGGCTGCGTTGCTCATGTGGCGATGGCTGATCCCGTCAGTCCATTGCTGGTCAATAGGCTAGAAGCTGCGGCGAAACAGGAAGATATTGCCTGCACAAAAGGCGGTACTTATCTGGTGATGGAGGGGCCGCAATTTTCAACGCGGGCAGAGAGCCATATGTACCGCAGCTGGGGCTGTGATGTGATTGGCATGACCAATATGCCCGAAGCCAGGCTCGCCCGTGAGGCAGAAATTTGTTATGCGACAGTGGCGATGGTGACAGACTTTGACTGCTGGCACGAGGATCACAGCGATGTTGATATTACCAGTATCATTGCCGTGATGAAGAAAAATTCGGCCAATGCTGCTGCCTTGGTTGCCAGGCTGGCGCAGGATTTTCCGCAGCAGCATGAGGCCTGTCCGCTCGGCAGTGACACAGCACTGGAATATGCGATTATCACGAAAAGGGAAGAAATATCTCCCCGGTTGGTTTCTAAACTTGACGCTGTGGCTGGACGGGTGCTTAACAAGGTATAATACCAACACTTTATGGATGGACAGTATGGAACTCCGAAAATCAATTAACCTGAAAAATTTTATCCGCACTATTCCGGACTACCCCAAAAAGGGCATCCAGTTCCGTGACATCACAACCCTGATTGCGGACCCTGTTGGTCTGAGGGCAGCGGTTGACGAACTGGTCTGGCCATTCCTGAAGGAAAACTTTGACTATGTGGTCGGTATTGAGGCTCGCGGTTTTATTCTGGGGGGGGCGATAGCCCATGAACTGGGCAAAGGCTTTATCCCGATCCGTAAAAAGGGCAAGTTGCCTGGCGAAACTATTTCAAAAACCTATGAACTGGAATATGGCGAGGATGTTGTCGAAATCCATACTGATGCTTTGTCCCATGGTGAGCGTGTGCTTTTGGTCGATGACCTGATTGCAACTGGCGGCACAGCGATTGCGGGTCTGGAACTGCTGAGGGAAACGGGAGCGGATGTGATAGCGGCCTGTTTTGTGGTTGATCTGCCTGACCTTGGTGGCAGCGAAAAGCTGAGGGCACTGGATGTCAAGGTGCATACCTTGGTGGAATATGAAGGAGACTGAAAACAGCCTTCTGGCTGGTCTTGTGTCACGCCCTGTCCCATCTGCTTTTGTAAGCATTGACCCCAATGAAGATGAGGGCTAGATTTGGGAAAGTGCGTGTGAGACCATTTTAGAATAAAATGCAGAAGGCAGGGACAATGCAGTCTTTCAGGGTTGTAATATTGTTGGTGATGTTTGGGCTGGTGACAGAAACGGCCTGGGCGAAAAGGTTGTCAGTGGTGGGTTCGCTGGAAGTGTATGAAGTCAGCAAAAATATTTATGCCTTTGTCGGAGAACTTGGGCAAAGGAACAAAAAAAACCTGGGCAATAATGCAACTTTTGGTCTTGTGGTTACACCAAGGGGCGCAGTCCTGGTTGACAGTGGTGGCAGCAAAAAAGGGGCTGAAGAAATTGACAGGGCTATCCGCTCTGTCACAGACAAGGCTGTCAAATATGTGATTAATACAGGCGGCCAGGATCACCGCTGGTTTGGCAATCAATATTTTCGTTCTAAAGGGGCGAAAATTATTACCTCACTATCTGCCCTGGATGACCAGGAAGAGCGTACCTCAATTGAGTATGCGGTGATGGCGCAGTTGATTGGGAAAAAGGCGATAGCAGGGACAGAACCTGAAACCGCAGACATTGATTTTGAGGACAAGTATAGCTTTTCACTGGGCGGCGTTGATTTTGAAATCCATATGTTGGGCGGGGGGCACAGCGCAGGGGACAGCTTTGTCTGGTTGCCAAAACAAAAGGTTGTCTTTGGCGGTGATATTATCTTTACCCAGCGTTTGCTGGCCGTTAGGGAAATTCCAAGTTCCGGTGAATGGGTCAAAAGTTTTGAGGCTTTGGCACGTTTTCAGCCCAAATATGTGGTTCCTGGGCACGGAAAACCCACAGATATGCAGCAGGCACGCAAGGAAACATATGATTATCTGGTGTATCTGCGAAAAACAGTCAAGGCTCACATAAAGCAGGAAGGTGAGATGTCAACAGTCGCAGCTATTGACCAGTCCAGGTGGAAAGGTTTGGCGAATTTTAAGGAGTTGGCTCGCAGAAATGCAATGGCGGTCTACGATGAAATGGAGTTTGAGTAAGCGTTATGAGTGATGAACCAAAACGTTATAGGGACAGTTTTTCGGGCAAGTTTTCTGGGATTATTCCATGGGAAAAGTTTGATGAATTATGGGGCAGGCTAAAGGCTGACCCTGAAGGCTGGTATGTGTACCGGCCTGATTCTGATGATGTGCCGCCAGATGTGGTACATGGCAGTAAAGCGTTCTTGGCATTTCTGGAAGAGGCAGATGAATTTTTGCATGAGCAGCAATATGCTGATTATTGCGGGGCGGTCTATGTTGACAATATACAGAAGCCGCAGTTTATCAAAATCTTCCATCCCAGAAAGATGGGGTCGGGCTGTTCTATAGGGGGAGGTAGCCATACTGTGATCCTGCCGTGGTGGACAGTCAGCAGGGTTCGTCCAGAAAAAATGCGCGGGACGGAGCAACCAGAACCGAAGAAAAAGGGGCTGGTTGCGAAGTTCCTGAAGGGGTAAAAAGGGGGGCTGTCTCAACAGGGGTGTTGGCTGCATATCGCTAGTGGGTTGATGTTTTAAAAAATTCTATCTTAACGCGAAACTGTCTCATTACAGTCTCACTGGGCTGATAAAATAGCTGTAAAGCACAGTTTCAGCTTGCCGATTTGCCGCAGTTGGATTTAGTGTATTATATAAAAGGACTAATATCGGGATATTTATTAGCGCAGATGACACAAAGCATCCAGACATTAGATTCTGCCTTGCAGGCCATTGCAGCAGAACGTGAAGCACTTAAATTTGGCCATGCTGGCTCTTTGGCGGAAGTGCCAACCAGTTCTGTGCCTAATGTTATGCCTTTGCCCCCGATACCCCGCTCTCCTGGCCTGGTGAACACATTACCAACTCATCTCCAGTCTGTCACTAGGGTTGATGTTCCATATGCGCAAAATCAAAATTTTGAGCCAGAAAAGGGACGTAAAGGTTTTAGTATTTTTATGCTTTTGGGCAATGCTGGGCTTAGTCTGGTCGTGGGTATTGCAGCTTTCTATATGATGACAATGATCGGTTCTGGAGCAGGTGGCCAGGATGGCTTTGAGGTGCTGGCTAAAGCTGATTTTAGGGCTGTAGGCAAGCAGGCCAAAATATCTGCTGCTGAGAGTAGCCAAATGAATAAAAGTTGCACAACAATTTTTCAAGATGGTTCAGGGCGAACAAAGTCTTCCAGCTGTCATTCAGGTCTCTCGGTTGCCAGTACAACAGAAATAACACAATATTCAGCTGCGAGTACATCGGCAACTGTAAATCCCAATAAATTTAGGGAATCGCTCTCGACCTCAAGCGACAAGATCGCAGGTTCCCTGTCAGCAGCTGAATCTTCAGACTCCTTTGCCTCATCCTTTGGGAGCGCGTTTTCTGGAGGCTATACTGTTGAGACTACAGGTTCTGGGGAGAATGATGGCGGCGGAACAGCATTGAAGCTGAAACCGCGCGGCATTGTCAAAAAGTTCTATACCAAAAACTAGGGGGTTGTTCTGGCGTAATGACCAGAAAATTCTCTTGACCTGCCTCTTAGGACTCCCGCAAAAACAATCGTTCATATTTGTCGCGGCAATTTTGCTTGTCTTCAAGGCACAGAAATGGGCGCATAGTGAACTCTCATAGTACACAACATACTAGACTTTATCACTGTCATACCGCAGAAATGCGGTATCCACGCCGTGAAATTTGCGTTGAAATGACAATGTTTGTTGGGGGGGCGTGAGACCCTGAACTTGTTAAATTGTTAGTCTTTTTCGTGTTGGTAGAGCAGGGCATGGATACCGCGTCGTAGCGCGGCATGACAGTGGATGTGGTCATCGATATTAAGTGACCCAGCCAAAAGTATAGTCATGTACCAAGGCGTGTTATGTCACCTTTTTTGAAACGACACTGACGAGCAAATTTTCTGCGCTATCTTGGCCACTTGTTTCTGGTCGCCATATCATCTTTTCTTTGATGTTGTCAGGCTATGGCCATGGTCTGTTTTTTCCCAGTAAAACGGCCTGGTGAAAAGCTGGTAAACTGCACGGTAAGCCGCTGCCGAGATACATATCCAATAAATAGGTATCCAGAGTGTGGAAAGCCTTAATTTCCTGTTTTTTTGCATTCCCAATGTCAGTATGCCAAGCCACCCTGTGATGATATATCCAACGATGGCCAAAGGAAGAGATACCAGTAGCAGGGCATTTGTCGGCAGCTGGCCAGGGATATGGTAAAGATGGCCAGAGAGACTGGTGGCCAGGGTTGCCAACAAAAAAACAGGATAACAGAAAGAGGCCAGAACCTGTCCGCCAAGAAGAACCTGGAAACATAAAAAATTTCTGGTCCCAAGCTCAAGCCACAATTCTTTTGGATTTTGCATATGGACAGACCATGTCTGCATCCAGCCCTTGAGCCACCGTGTCCTTTGTCCCAGCCATGCGGAAAAACTCGTGCAACTTTCCTCAAATGTCGTGGAGGCTATGGTGGCGCAGCTATAGCCTTTGCGGTACAGCCTGATTCCCAGGTCAGCATCTTCAGTCACATTAAAGGCATCCCAGCCGCCTGCCTGTTTCAGAAACCCTGTCTTGAAATGGTTGGAGGTGCCGCCAAGGAGAAAAGGCAGGTTGAGGCGCGACAGGGCAGGGAGAAGTCCCCGGAACAAAGTGCTGTATTCCAGGGTAAATTGACGGGTCAGCCAGTTCGCGTCAGCATTATAAATATTCAGCCTTGCCTGGAGGCAGGCCAGGTTTTTGGGGCCAGTCCGAAATCCCTGTAATGCCTTGTGAAGCTGGTCTTGTTCCGGACGATCCTCAGCATCATAAATCACCAGATAGTCACCTCGGGAAAAATGCAGGGCATAGTTCAGAGCCTTGGGTTTGGTTCTTGGATGACTGTCAGGGATCACAAGACATTCAAAATAATGGGGTAGGTTGAGGCTATCGGCCTTGTCTATTGTCCTGCGGTCGTCTTCTTCCATAATCAGCTTGATATCAAGCCTGTCCTTGGGATAGTCAATTTTTTGGAGTGCCTTGGTTAGGGAGTCCAGCATTCGTTCCTCCCTGAAAAGGGGGACGAGTATGGTATAGACAGGCAGAGCTATATTGTTGTTGCGGGGTGTGAAACTGCCTGCGCTTTTCTTGTCAGGGTGTAGGAGATACAGAATAGCCCACAACCTTAATGTGATAAAACAAATAAAGATGGGTGTCAGGATCAGTCCAAGTGCGTAGACTACAGGTATCAGGGGCAGGGCGAAAATATAAAGGGTGGCCAACAATAGAAGAATCATGGCTGTTCCTGTCAGGGCAATTGCATGAAATTTAATCTTCACTCATAGCGTTAAAATTATGATAGCATTTTTCCTATTTTAGAGGGAGGTTTGTTATGGAGATATTGTAACTCCCCAGCTTGTTTTAGGTGCATTAACTAATTGATAAATAACGATAAAAATAAATCGTTATTTTTAAAACCACTAAAATATGATCATTTTTCCATTAAAAAACAGGATTTTCAGACTGTATTCCGCTTGAAACC
>JAJRRF010000148.1 GCA_024279735.1 Alphaproteobacteria bacterium | reverse complement strand
TATGGGCTTGATAAATTACGGCAATTGCTCATGCACCAAAAAGATGAAGCAATCCGCCTGCTTAAAAAGTTCCTAGCCCCACAAACGAAAAAACAGCCCGTCCAAAAGGCTTTAGCCTGAAGAGAGTCGTGTACTATGATGAACGTTACACTCTGGATATGGTATGGGCTCACATTTATGGGGGCTTTGTTCACCTATTACCTGTCCCATGTGCTGTATCTGACCCTGTTTATTCCCCGCCATATCACGATTTTTGAAGACTATATGATCCTGCCCAAAACCCTTGCCAGAACAGCCTCAACCATTGTCTATTATAACACCATAACAAAGGCCACGCTCCAGTCTGCCAGCGGTTCACTGGCTATTATCCTGAAATGTCCTGCCGGAACAGTCACAGTTTCAGACTATGTCCTGTCCAGGGAAGACTATCTCCACTTTATTGAGCTCCTCGAAAACAAGGTTGGTGAACTTGAAATAAAAGCCTACTGATTTGGTGTTATAGCAGTTTGCCAGGATTCAGAATCCCCTTTGGATCTAGAGCCTGTTTCATCGAACGCATCATGTCCAGTTCGACAGGGCTTTTGCTCTGGGCCAACAGGTCTTTTTTCATCCGCCCGACCCCATGCTCCGCGCTGAATGAGCCGTTAAAGTCAGCCACAATGCCATGCACCAGGGCAGCCATATCCTCCCAGCGGTCAAGATAGGCCTGCTTGTCCATATCTGTTGGCTGGGAGATATTATAGTGGATATTGCCATCGCCAAAATGGCCAAACGGCACAGGGCGGCAGCCCAGTATAAGCTGCGTGACCTCAGCATTGGCACGAGTAATAAAGGCAGGAATGTCCGCGATAGGCACAGAAATATCATGCTTGATAGAACCGCCTTCCAGTTTCTGCATCGCTGACATCAGCTCCCGCAATCGCCAAAACTCCTCTGCCTGCTGCGGCGTGGCTGCAATCGCGCCGTCCTCCAGCAACAGCTGTTCAAAAGCCTGTGACAGGATAAGCTCAAGCGACCCCATCGCCATTTCGCCGCGTTGGGGCGAAGAAATTTCCATCAGCACATACCAGTTGGACGGCCCGTCCAGCGGATTGCGGGTGTTGTCGCCATGTTTCAAGGTAAATTCCAGGCCAATGCGCGGCAAGATTTCAAACACGGTCAGCTTGCCGCCCCCTGCCGCTGTTGCCAGAGTAAAAAGCTCAGCGATCTTTTCAAGGCTGTCCACACCCAGAAAAGCGGCCGCCTTCTCCTTGGGCTTGGGAAACAGCTTTAGCACTGCCCCGGTAATAATCCCCAACGTGCCTTCAGAGCCGATAAACAGGTCTTTCATGTCATAGCCCGTATTGTCCTTGCGCAAGGAACGCAGACCGTTCCAGATTCGGCCATCCGCCAGCACCACCTCAAGACCCAGGGTCAGTTCGCGCATATTACCATAGGCCAGCACATTGACACCGCCCGCATTCGTTGCCAAATTGCCGCCAATCTGGCAACTGCCCTGTGAGGCGAGGGCAAGGGGAAACAGCCTGTCAGCCGCTGCCGCTTGCTTTTGCACCTGCTCCAGGGTTACACCGCTGTCAACCGTTATTGCATTGCTGGCAGGCTCAATAGAGCGCACCTTGTCCATTCGGCCCAGGGACAGGATAATTTCGTGGCCGCTGTCAAACGGGATTTGTCCGCCGACAACGCCAGTATTTCCGCCCTGTGGGACAATGGCGATCCCAGCCCCAAAGGCCAGTTTCATGATTTCTGACACCTGCTGGGTTGCATTGGGGCGCAAAACCAGTGCCGCCTTGCCCTGATATTTGTCGCGCCATTCCTTCAGGTAAGGGGACATCGCATCATCACCTGGGGCAATGGCATATTTCTCACCAACAATATTGGCAAACTGTTGCAGCAGTTCTTGTGAGGGCGCAGTGGTTTTAGGGGCAGTCATCCAGTTTCCTTTGCTCATTACTGCAAACTGGTATAGTATACTCCCCTCCCCAGGGCAATACGGCAATACGGCAATAAAAAAGGCATCCCAGAACCAGGATGCCTTTTCTTGCCAAACTAAAATCTGAAGGAAAGTTATTTTCTTTTCAGCCGCCTGAGCTGTTTTTTAAAGCTGCTACGGCCACTATAGCCAATGATACGGCCAACTTCACGCCCGTTTCTGAACTTTACGAATGTCGGGGAAAAACTGATCCGGTATTTCAGTTTTTTCCTGTAACGCTTCATCCTTGAGGAATGCACATTGACCCGCTTAAAACGGTCAGCCCCAAAATCTCGCTTAAAGGCCTTGCAGCTTGGGCAAGCCTTGCTGTCAAACATGATAATCCTGGCATGGGATGGTGCTGAAAATGACACCAGGAAAAGAACTGCAAAAAGGCTTGTTATGGTGGCCTGCACACTAAAATTAGCTTTCATTCAACTACTCTATCACTAAAAAATATCACCTCCTGAGATTGTCTGTAGGGAGGTATCTGGTCAAAACACTGTTATAATGCTACAGATTTAAAAATTATACATGTATTTCTGCATTTATAATAACAATAGTTTGGACAGTTTCATGCTGCTATAGTCCCGTAGTTACACAGCTTCTTGAATTCAGGTTGTGATTTAATGGAGTTCAACTCAAAACCTAACATGGAAGAAAAGGTTTTGAGCAGGTGTTCGTTGGATTTTCGT
>JAJRRF010000147.1 GCA_024279735.1 Alphaproteobacteria bacterium | reverse complement strand
TTTACCTTCCATACGAGGATCAGGAATCTCCTCAATAAGAGATAATATCTCCATAACAAACCTCCCTCTAAAATAGGAAAAATGCTATCATAATTTTAACGCTATGAGTGAAGATTAAATTTCATGCAATTGCCCTGCCAAGGCCCCTGACCCAATATTTCCTGCCCGCCATCACAGGCCATAATCCATCAGCAAACTGAGTGTTGCGTTTCGGAATTGAAACGGGGATATCATTACCATCCTTATCCTTATAAACATCATATGTTTTTTCTTTACCATTTGTATTCGTTCTCGTTCTAGTTTCCCCAGTCTTGGTCATACCACAAAGGTCATCACCCGAATTATGCACCCAAGCCCGCGATTTGCCAACAAAATAAGTATGGTCATTCTCAACGCTCAAGTTATAGGCCCGCCACGGTTTTAACCCATCACGTACAACCGTAATAGCCTTAACCAGCAAATGCCCTGTACTATCAGCCTTCCCATACCCAACCACTTGCACAGGCGGGGGGCGCGGTTGCCAGCTTGTGACTTTCATACCAGCTTTGAGCGTCCCAGCAGTGACAAAGCCCTTGCCTTGCACATGGAATGGATGTTCCAGCGTGGTGGTAATGGTTTCAAGTTTTCCATCAGCATTTTCAAGCTGCAAGGTCACTTTGTCCGTATGTAAGCGGCCAGGCAGTGCGGTAATCAGATTGCTGCTATAACGGCCAGTAATTTCATTTCGTGAAGCGACACTATCACCAATACGCAAGGATGCGATTTGACGGAACGATTTCTGGTCACCCATCAACACCAATGTTTGCGGGGCGAATGAGGCACAGTCTATATTAGGGTTTCTTGGATTATCATTGTTTCCATTGCCATTACTATCGCTATCATTGTCTGTATTGTTATCACTTGAATTGTCTTTTTTCTTCTGTTTTCTTATCCGTGCCATCATCGCCTTGAAGGCAACACCGCCAGCACCCCCGACCAAGGCAGAAGCGATAATATCTGTTGTTATACCTCCTAAAATTTTGCCAACGACCTGCATATTAGGCTTGTCTTTGACCATCTCTTTAAGCATATTGGCATATTTTTCCTTGAATCCTTCTTTCATGTCTGTTGCCATTTTAATGGCTGTACCATCAGGATCACGGTAGATATCACCTGCCAATTTGAGCATAGCTTTGGCAACAGCATCAGGATTTCCCACAAGATTTCCATAGTCTTTCAGCTTATCCAAAGACCCTTGGCCAAAGCCTTTCACAATCTCTGAAATATTGTAGATACCAATCTTATTTAAGCCTTCCTGCAAGACTGTCAGACATGATTTGGTGTCATGGATTTCAGCTTTTTGGGGTTTTCCATTTTTGTCTGTATACTCAATCGTGCAACCTTTTCCCGCCGCATGGGCTGTGGCAAAGATATATTCAAACAAGTTAAAGCCATGCTGGGCGTTTTTACAGGCCAAGATTTGCTTGATGGCATCGGCAGGGTTCATGCCGTCCTTAAAGGCCTTATCCAGTCCGCTTTCATTAATCAGACCCATCAAGCCAGACATCATTTGGGTGACCGTCTTACCAGCATTCAAGGCCGCTTTAATAGAACTATCGCTCAGATAAAAATTCACCCGTTCATGCTCGTCCTTGGTCAATACTTGAACTAGGGCAAGGTTTGAGTTGATCTCATCCACGCCAGCGGTTGCGCCGCTGTCTTCAAGTTCCTGCTGTGCTTCTTCATCGCGGATGGTAATGGTGACGGATTGGCTGCCTTCTTCTTCTGCGGTTTCTGTTTCTTGCGCCTCTTCGGTTTCCCCGTCACGTGTGATGCCCGCTGAAGCCGTGTCCCCACTGCTCCCACTGCCAACGCCAATGGTTGTCACGGTGTTTTGGCGGCGATCGTCGAAGGCGTAGTGGCCTTGGGTTGTCCAGTTGGGTGATGTGCAGCCGCCGATACTGGCGCAGAGCGGGTTACCCTCTGGCTGGTCACTTGGAGACCCACTCGTGGGTTGCGGGGCTGTCCAGAGCGCGCTGTTAAAGGTGGCGTTGATAGAAAAATCGGTATATGTGTCATGGTCGGTCAGGTCGGCAAAGGTCAGCGTGGCTGTGTCGATGGTGACGTTGCCTTCTGTAGAGCCGATCACGCTGGACAACAGGTCGGTATTGCCGCTGACATAAACAGAGACATCCCCTGTGCTAAAGAGCCCGCTCTGCTCCGTCACCCAAGCGGTTGAGCCGCTGCCAATGCCAAAACTTGGGGACACTGAAGACACCCCATTGCCAAGGTTAAAGGCTGCCACAGAATCGGCAAGGTTGGGGGCTGGCCCGTTGCCGTTACCCAGTCCTTGCCCGCCAAAGCCAAGACCAAATCCAAAGCTGCTGTTCGCCCGTTCGCCCGTATCTTGCAAGGAATGCAGGTCAAAATCGCCGCCCACATCGACGGTGATGGTGTCACCGCTGACCCTGCCGCCCGCAATCGTGGTGTCATTGCCGCTGGACAGATACACATCCGCGCCGTCAATATGGGTGTTGGTGTGGGTATTGGTCCAGCCGTCCGCTTGGCCAAAACTGGCGTTGACGCTGCCAGTTGGGGAAAGTCCGCCTGCGCCGATGCCAAAGCCAAGCGAACCGCCAAAGGAGCTGTTTTCAGAACTGTTTTGGCTGCTGGACAGGGCGGAAGTCAGTAGCAGGTTTTGCGCCGCGTCCAAAGACACCGTGCCGTCTGAACCAATATTCGCGCCAAAAGCTGAAATGTCCCCACTATGGGCGGTGATAAACACGCCTTCGCCGCCGAAAAATATCGGAGGTGATGGCGGTGGTGGTGGTGCTTTGGCTTTCGGAGCTGCTGTAAGAAAACCCGACCCCGATAGAGGCCGACACAGGCGACGAAATTGCCCCCATTACTGCGTCATAAGCCCGAAACCCTGCAAAGGCGGCATTGGCCGCGCCGTAGCCGCTGCTAATATTGCCAGCACTGTCCCTAAAATTGCCCAACGCATCCACCGCGCCAAACATGTTGTTGGTCACCGAAATTGTGCCGCCGATAAACAGGCTTTCATGCAGTTCATAGCTGTTGGCGGTCTGCGTGGCGGCGGTGATGTTGACGTTGTTTTCTGCATCAATGGTCACAGCACCATCGGCATAAACCGTCGAAGCTTCGATGGTGACATCGTTGCCGTTGTCCAGCACCAGATCACCAAAAGCGTCTAGACGCGAGCCGTTTTGCACCGTGCCGCTGGTGGTGGTCTCATCATTGGTGGCCATATAACCAATGCCGACATTCATTCCGCCGCCGCCAGAACCGAGGTTGAACACGCCAAACCCAGAGAAAGAGGCATAGTCATTGCGGTAATACTCGGTCTCTTCGGCCAAAATATTGATGTCGCCGCCCGCTGAGACAAACATGTCGCCTCCCGCAGAAACAGACGACCCAGAGACGGTAATGTCCCCCGCCGCCAAAATATCAACATTGCCGCTGGCATCCACCGTGGTCGCTACATTACGCGTCTCAAGCGCATCAAAGCCGTCGGACCAGTTGTTCAATCATGCGGAAAATGGGGCAAGCCCCATTGCTCTTATTTGGGGCGGTATAATTGATAATTTAGTGTATTTAGTAAACTGTCACCGTAATTGTCTCGTATTTACTCATATAAAATTTGTCTACTGTCACGCGATGTACAGGCTTCTCATTAGCCTGACACCACTTGCCACTGACACAGCCCATGCTAAATGTGCCGCCAGGAATAAGCACTGTTTCAGGGATATTCCACATTTTTTGAACCATTTCCCACTCAGAAAATATCGCGACTTGCCCCGCCTGCTCCGGTCTTGCAAGATCTTGCATAATATCCTTGAAAAGGTAAGCTGCCCCAATAACAGAAACAGCCCCTGCAAAAATCGCAAGGACAGGGTGTTTTGCCCGAATTCTATAAATCGCCCCACCCGTTACCACAAACAGAATCATGGTTGCAATCTTGCCCAATAGAAACATGGCTCTTTTTTCCTTAAAAATTCGTCACGGCATAGTCGGGCGCGGTATGACAGTAGGCGAGGCAAAGAGAGTGATTAAACTGACCGTAACAGTTCACTAAATACGCTTAATTATTTCCCCTTTACCATTCCCCGCTATTTTCCATAGAAGACCAGGGGTCTTGTTTGGGCAGGGGCATTCCCTTTTGCAGCAACTCTACCGAGATATTGTCAGGGGAGCGGACGAAGGCCATATAGCCGTCACGCGGCGGCCTGTTGATGGTGATCCCCAAATCCATCAGGTGCTGGCAGGTCTCATAAATATTGTCCACGCGGTAAGCCAGATGGCCAAAATTGCGCCCCCCGTCATATCCCTTTTCATCCCAGTTATGGGTCAGTTCAATCTGGGCTTCCTCATCGCCCTCGGCGGCCAGGAAAACCAGGGTAAACCGTCCCTTCTCACTGTCCCTGCGCCTGATTTCTTTCAGGCCAAGACCGTCACAGTAAAATTTGAGGGATGCGTCTATATCGCTGACCCGTACCATGGTATGGAGATATTTCATCGCCCCGCCCCTTGCCTTTCAGTGATAGTATCACCGTAAATTGATTTAGGTTTTGCCTGTTCCTGCACTATACAGGCTAAGGACACCCGCAAAAACAATCGAATCGTTTTAGCTTGATCTTTTACCCGTCAGCGTCGTTTCAAAAATGCTTGTATAGCCTGCTATACGCACATTTTTGACCTAACTGACAAGAAAAATTTCTACGCTATCCTAAGCACTTGTTTCTGAGGGGGTCCTAAAGAAGATAAGGCAGTCTTAAAAAAAAAGCAACTCCCCAGCTTGTTTTAGGTGCATTAACTAATTGATAAATAACGATAAAAATAAATCGTTATTTTTAGACTGTATTCCGCTTGAAACCGCGTATTTACGTGAAAAAAGAAGCTGGGGAGTTACAAAAAAAAGAACACCCCATTATCCATTCTGTCACCAGATAACCATGAGTATTATACAACAAGATGGCACAGGACAAGCCAATCCCAAAAATCTATAAAAGCTGGTATCTTGCCGGAGGCATAGTGCTGTCTGCCTGTTTGCTCACCGCCTGGCAATCAGGACTTTATGGCTATGACTATGAAGTCCCTGACATGCCTCTGCTGCTGCTGGCTGGCTGGCTGGTTTTTCTGGGGCTGGCCTTCCTCCTGTTGCCTGGGCTTATCAGGAAAACACTAAAGGACGGTGAAACAGGCACAGTAAACCATGCAGGACAAACCCGTCATCTTTTGCTGTTTATCCTGGCCATTGGACTGCTGGCACGCCTTATCATGTTTTTCAGCACCCCAATGATGGAGGACGATTTCCAGCGTTATATGTGGGACGGAGCCGTCACAGCCCATGGCTACAACCCCTACAGCATCAGCCCCAAAAAGGTTCTTGATGGTGAAAATTCTGACCCTGTGCTTGCCAGGCTGGCAGAGCAGTCAGGCACAGTGCTGCAACGTGTCAACCATCCAGGTCTGCGCACAATTTACCCCCCTGTTGCCCAGGGAGTCTTTGCTTTGGCCTACTATATCAAACCTTTCAGCCTCAATGCCTGGCGGCTTGTTGCCCTCTTGTCTGAACTGGCTGCTGTTGGATTCTTGCTCGGCCTGCTGTCCCTGATTGGCCGCCCTGCAATATGGATTGCGCTCTATTGGTGGAATCCCTTGGTGATCAAGGAGCTGGCCAATTCTGTCCATATGGATGTCCTGCTTGTCCCCTGCTTGCTGGGGGCACTTTATTTTGGCATGAAAAAACGCTACACCGCTGTTACCCTTTTCGTTTTAATGGCTACCGCTATCAAGATATGGCCAGTTGTACTGCTGCCTGTCCTGCTGCGACCGCTATGGCCAGACTGGCGCAAGATCGCACTTCTGCTTACCGCCTTTACCCTGTCCCTTGCCCTGGTCATGTCCCCCATTTTCCTGGCAGGGCTTGACCAAAGTTCGGGGTTCGTTGCCTATGTCCAGAAATGGCAAACCAACAGTGCCTTTTTCCCAGCCTTCAAATCGCTGTGGCAAACCCTGCTCCAGCCCCTTGGTGTTCCCGACAAGACAATTGGGCTTATCGTCCGTCTGCTGGTGGTCATGACGGTTGGCCTCACGGCACTGAGATTGTCATGGAAAAGCATTTCAGGCCATAAGGACATGGCGGCCAGGGTATTTATCATTTCCGCCACCATGTTTTTGCTTAGTCCCGCCCAGTTTCCCTGGTATGCCTTGTGGGTTCTGCCCCTGAGCGTCCTTTTTCCAATAACAGCTTTCTCAATGCTGTCCGCCACACTTCCACTATATTATCTTGGCTTTCACCTGATGGTGATTGAAAGGCATGACCTGTTTACCGGATATGTTGTCTGGATTATCTGGCTTCCGATCTGGCTTGCACTGGCCTGGCACTTTAGGCACACACTGTCAGGCAAAATCACACACTTAAAGTCAGGATCAGGCATTTGAGACAAGGAAGACGTATAGAGGTGATTATTCCTTGCCTGAATGAGGAAAAAGCCATTGGCAAAGTCATTGGCAAGATACCTGTCTGGGTTGACAGGATCATTGTTGCAGATAATGGCTCAGAAGACCAAACTTGCGACATTGCCAGACAGGCTGGCGCGCTGGTCGTGCTTGAACCCCAAAAGGGCTATGGGGCTGCCTGTTTGCGCGCCCTGAAAGAACCCCATGATGATGCAGTGATTGTTTTTATCGACGGTGACTATTCGGACTATCCTGAAGACATGGCAGAGCTGGTAACCCCTATCCTGGAAGGAAAGGCTCAAATGGTTATTGGCTCAAGGGTTTTGGGGCAATGCGAGGCTGGTGCGCTGACTGTCCAGCAAAGGTTTGGCAACTGGCTGGCCTGCCGTTTGATGACTCTGTTCTGGTCTGCAAGCTTCACAGATTTAGGGCCGTTCCGCGCCATTGAAATGACTGCCCTTCAGAAAATGGAAATGCAGGACCAGGATTATGGCTGGACTGTAGAAATGCAAATCAAGGCTTTGCATTATGGCATAAGCTCTGTTGAGATTCCTGTCCGCTATAAGAAGCGGATCGGAGTTTCCAAAGTGTCTGGCACGATAAGGGGCACAATCCTGGCTGGCACAAAAATTCTCGGCCTGATCGGAAAATATGCCCTGTTCCCCCCCAAATAAAATCTGGAGAATACAGGGCAATAAGGTATCAAACAAGGTTACAAAAACAGGGCTGGTTAATTAATTGTCTGCTCTTCACCGTTGGAGACAATATCACCTGTGTAAGGCTTAAACCTGCGACTATCAACATGAAATTCGCTGACCTCATCACCTGTATCAACGATGATGATCATATCAAGCGACTCCCTGAAATGGTTAGAACCAGACTCCATATCTTCACGCACAACCGGCTCATCATATTTTTTGGACACCACAGCCGGATAGTCCTGATATGGGAAGCGGCCATTCTTGAGACCACGTTTCCAGGTAACAAGATCCCCTGCCTTAAACTCATGACTTTCTGAAAAGTCATGATAATAGTCCAGCATACGCCGTGCCTCAATCTCGACCGGACGCCTAATTTCGCTCTCCTCAGTGTCCTCAAGGATTGATTTCATCATGGCTTTTGCCAGGGCTGTTTCAATTTCAGACATTACATTCTCTTTCAGCTATATCCCGATATTCCAAAGAGCCTGATGAGTATATTACTGACAACAGACAGTAACTTTAGTCACCAATGAAACCAAATAAACCAGCTTCATTGTCCAGACCCTGTATTCCTCATGGTAAACGCTGAACAGTGTTGTGAGCGAGGAAAAAAATAGTTTAAATCAAGGCATTTTTAGGGGCTGCTCCAGAATCCACGCAAACAGCGCAAAACTACTTGGCCGGCTTATAGCTTGTCAGTTCACTTTTGCTGACAAGCTTGCCCCAATGCTTGTCATATGGATGCACCAGCCTGGTTGCCTTATTGTTGTCAACCAGTGGCCGCGTCTCATTATGCCAGCCAAAAATACCGTATTGCAAGTTTGCCACATTGGTTGCCCCTGCCTTTTTCGCTGCTTCCTGGACATAACGTGCCAGCTTGGAGCTGCGCACCCCGACAGAACAGTAAAAGATAACGGTCTTGCCCTTCAACGCAGCCCCATATTTTCTCATAAAAGGAGAGTGCCAGATATTTGGGGCAACCTGGATCGCACCAGGAATATGGCTGACATTAAATTCACCCACCTCACGGACATCAAACAACACCACAGCCCCTGGAGACTGCCTGATTTGTTCTGCCAGCTTCTCGGCTGTTATATGGGCAACACCATCATAACGGCTCTCAATATCCTTTTGCAGGGCAGGCAATGAGAACTCCTTGCCTGCCTGGGCTGCATGACCAGCCAGGTTCAATAATAACATGCCAAAAATTCCCAATACGACCAGTTGCTGTCTCAAAAATGTCTGCTTCATTATCTTCTGTCCTATATTTTTTTATAGGCTATCACTTTTGGCCTGTTTAAAATATGGTCGGCACATAACATTATTGAGAGCAGCCCCCAAACTTTGGCCAAGGGACCTGCCAAAAGACCTGCAAGGAAACCCTTATGCCTGAACTCCCGGAAGTTGAGACTGTCAGGAACGGCCTCCACCCCCATATGGTCGGCGCAAAAATCATCCGGGTCGAGCAACGCCGCGAGAATTTGCGCTTTGCCTTTCCGCCAGACTTTTGCCAACGCCTGACTGGGGCAACCGTAACGAAGCTGGAACGCAGGGCAAAATATTTGCTGGCCTATCTGTCCAATGATGATGTTTTGGTCATGCACCTTGGCATGAGCGGACGTTTCAGCATCCTGGAATCGGGCGCAGTCCCCACCTCCCCTGACCCGCAAAATTCCGGTTTTGTCACCCCCGCCTCACAGTCTTATCAGAAACATGACCATGTGATTTTGCATCTCTCAAACGGCACTGAAATACGCTACAATGATGCCCGGCGGTTTGGCTTTATGCTTCTGATTGAAAGGGATGGGCTTGAGCAACATAAATTTTTCGCCAAACTGGGGGTTGAGCCTTTGGGCAAGAGCCTTACTCCCCAATACCTCAGACAGGCTGCCAAAAACAAAAAATCCAGCCTGAAGACTTTCCTGCTTGATCAGCGCATCATTGCAGGCCTGGGAAACATCTATGTCTGCGAAGTGTTGTACCGCACCAAACTCTCCCCGTTTGATCCTGCCAGCATTCTGGCTGAACCCCAAAATACGGCGACTGTCAGCCTGCTCATCAAGACGGTCAGGTCAGTGCTGAAAGATGCCATTGAAGCAGGCGGCTCGACCCTGAAAGACCACAGGCAAACTGATGGCTCTTTGGGCTATTTTCAGCATTCGTTCCAGGTTTATGGCCGTGAAGACAAGCCTTGCCTTAAAAAGGGTTGTAAAAATGTTGTCTATAGGGAACAGCAAAATGGACGGTCCACATTTTACTGTCCCTCCTGCCAGCCGCACAAAGAGGCAAACCCTGTATAACTATAAGAAATTTTGCAAAAAATGGCGAAAACAGCCCCCTTTTCTGCTTTACAAACCTCCTGTAACTACAAAGCCACAGACACTGTGCTATTATGGTTAACATTAGTATTGTTTAGTAATCCTGTCAGTCCTGAATTAATCACCTGTTAACCCAAATCATCCAAGGTTTGAGTAATACCAAATGTTTGCTCCTGTCATTAGGCAGGCGGCGTTAGGTAAAGATACAAGGATGATATCTTGTGTAACTGCCTGTATAGTTAACAAATATCAGAACTTAAATTAATCAGACCAAGGGGGAAAGAGTATCATGTCTGCTTCAATTAACAAGTCTTCCCGTGTTTTTTTTTGGTTCAGGAAAAAGTCTCCTGACCGTTCCAAAACACTTCAACGCAACAACGATAGCCAGAAGGAAAATGTCACAATCGCCTCTTTCTGGCAAACACAGCTGATGAACATTGCCAACGACCAAACACATACCAAACACCGCTGACCAGACTGTCTCCATATTTATCAGGTTTTACATCATACGCCCCCGCTCTTGATGCAAGTCCCCGATATATCACAGACAGTCACTTACTCAATGTTGTTTTGCACACTCCCGTCAGGCCTTTAGGCCAATCAGGACGGGAACATGGTCTGACGGACGTTCCCATCCTCTGGGAAGCCGGTCGATCTCACAGGTCACCAGCCTGTCTGCCGCCTGCGCCGACAGCAAAAAGTGGTCAATCCTGATGCCGTGGTCTTTGGGCCATGCCCCCTTTGTATAATCCCAGAATGAATAATTATGTGACTGGCCATTCACCGCGCTATAGGCCTCGGTCAGCCCAAGATTGAGGATTTTACGAAAGGCAGCGCGGGATTGCGGCCTGAACAGTGCGTCTTCGCTCCAGCTTTCAGGATTCCAGACATCATTTTCGGTGGGGATAATATTATAGTCCCCAGCCAAAACCAATGGTTCCTCATAGGCCAGCAGTTCCCTGGCATGATGATAAAGCCGTTCCATCCAGTCCAGCTTATAGCCATATTTTTTCGGGTCATCGACAGGATTTCCATTTGGCAAATAGATTGAGGCCACCCGAAGCACGGTTTCCCCCTGTGTCACCACCACTTCCAGATAACGCGCCTGTTCGTCATCCTCCCCCCTGCCTTCAGATGCGGGCAAGCCGACATTGACCTCATCAAACGGCAGCTTTGACAACACGGCCACCCCGTTATAAGTTTTCTGTCCGTGGACAGCAACATTATAGCCAAGATCCTCAATCTCACTGAGGGGAAAAGCCTCGTTGACACATTTCAGCTCCTGAAGGCAGACAATATCAGGGTCTTGCAGTTCTAGCCACTTCTTGACCAATGGCAAACGCGCCTTGATCGAGTTGACATTCCAGGTGGCTATTTTCATGGGGTGTTTTCCGTATGTAAGGGCGAGTGTTCATCTCCCTGGCTTATAATCGAAAAACCACAAAACCCCAAGAGGCCAGCCCAACCTGTTCACAGGTGATCGGATCATTCAACATATCGGCCAAGGATTCTGTCCTTGACTGGAACATTTGACAAAAATTAGGGAGCAATCATAAATCGTCCAGACAGTTTGGCTGCCCAATATCACAAGATATAAACAAGAATACCCTCCCGCTAAGGGAGGGCATTTTGTGGATAAATATCCTTATTAACCGTAAGCAGTGCCTACCGCAACATAACCTTAAAGACTAATAACAAATAAATTTTGCAAAATACTTCTAAGATTTTTTCAGTTTTTGGTTTTCATAACCTTAACATATAACATTTGACGATACCAGTCTTAAGACAAGATATGTTATTAGCTCTATAAGGTTATGAAAACTTTACAGTTTTAAATTTTGACATGCCCCAAAATATAGGCCTCTTGACTTTCATTTTTTTTCATCATAAAATTAAAAAAGGAGCAGGTGCTTGAACACCCACTCCTTAATAATAGAAACTAAACCAGGTCGACAACTGGCTTGTGTAAATTTACATGTATATTATTGAATATATATGCGGATTCGTCAAGCCTTTTATTGATCTGATATTTTTGAAACTAAAAATTGAAGGAGACATAAAATGAAAAATGATGACAAGAGAAACCCAGGCAGGCCTGCATACAGGCTGACTTTTGAAGATGCCGTCATGATCTGGAAACTCAAATGGCAGGGCTGGCTGCAAAGCAGGATTGCTGCCCATTTTGATACCAATGCGGGGCGGGTCAGCGAAGTCCTGACAGGAAAGAGATTTCCTGGCAGTGAGCAAGCTGCCCACGCCTCATTCTAGTTTTCACGAAAACATAAATATGCACATTCACGGCGCGGCTGTCGCAGGCTGCGCCGTGCTGTGTCGCGTCTTTTAAAAACCTTCAGAAGCATAATTAATCTGTGCACTACCCCTTTGGATAAAGCAAGAGAACTAGCTTCCCAGCCAGGTCTTCACTACAGTTTACACAAATATTTCAACAAAAAGGACAAAGTCATGAAATGGCGTTTGGGGATAGACCTTGGGACAAATTCACTGGGATGGGCAATATTGAGGCTCAATGAAGGGCGCAATCCTGTGGCAATGATGGACAGCGGTGTCCGATGCTTTTCAGATGGCCGCGATGCCCAGAGCGGGGCAAGCAATGCGGCAACACGGCGCGAACCACGCGGCCACAGAATCAACCATGACCGCTACCTGATGCGGCGCAAGCGTTTTATGACCCAGCTGGTCAGGTTTGGCCTGATGCCACAAGACAAGGCAGAGCGCAAAAAACTGGAAAACCTTGACCCATGGCAGTTACGGCTGCGCGGGCTTGACGAGGAATTGTCGGCCCATGAACTGGGGCGCGCGCTGTTTCACCTTCAGCAACGGCGCGGCTTTAAATCGAACAGAAAAACAGACAAGGGGGAGGACAGTGGCAAGATCAAGCAGGCCAACCAAAAAATGAAGGATGGCATGACGCAAAAAAACAGCCGCACCATTGCAGAATATCTTGCAGGCGAACCCACCAAAAGGGCGCGCCTGTCTGGCACAGGAACAAAGTCCAGTTATGATTTTTATATCACCCGCGACCTGGTGGAGGATGAGTTTGACCAGCTTTGGCAGGCCCAAAAGCCCCGCCACCCAAAAAACCTCAGCGAGGAAGCTTATAAGCAGCTCAAAAAGGCCCTGCTTGACCAGCGTCCCCTCAAGCCGCAACAGGTTGGCAAATGTACCCTTGAACCAACCCAGGAACGCGCCCCCAAAGCCCTGCCCTCCTTCCAATATTTCCGTATTTTGCAGGAGGTCAACAATCTTGAAATAAGGCTGCCAGGCCAGGCTTCACATAAGCTTACACAAGAGCAGCGTGATAAGCTGGTCAGCAAACTGCTTGGCGCGGGTAAGGTGTCATTCGATGCCATGCGAAAAACCCACCTCAAATTGCCTGAAAATGTGCTGTTTAACATTGAAAGCGAAAAGCGCAAGCATCTGGACGGTGACAAGACGGCTACTGTTCTGGCAAGCGGAAAAACAGCCAAAAGAGCTGCGCGCTGGGGCAAGGCATGGCGCGACCTGTCCCTGACCAAGCAAGATGCCATTGTGGAAATACTGGTTGGCTATGAAGCCGATGGCCGCCATTTTGATGATATTGCAAAATCGGTTGCCGATGCCCTTGAGATAACACAAAGCAAGGTAAAAAAGCTGTTGGCGACCACAGACGAGGCAGTGTTGCATGACTGGCTTGTGACTGATTTTGGCCTGGATGAACAGGCTGCCATTGCTGTGGCCTCCGCCCCTATCCCCACAGGTCATGGTAATCTGGGACGCACCGCCCTTGCCAAGATTATTCCTGAGCTGGCACTTTGGCAAGAGTTTATCAGCCAGGAAACAGGAGAAGTGATTGCACCGCCGCGCACCTATGACCTTGCCGTACTGGCGGCTGGTTATGACAGTCACTCTGACTTAGATGGCAAGGATACGGTGCATTATTTGCCCTATTATGGCAAAGTGCTGGATCGTCACGTTGCCTTTGGCACAGGAGAGCCCACAGACAGACCAGAAAAACAGTTTGGCAAGCTGGCAAACCCCACAGTTCATGTTGCCATGAATCAGGTGCGTAAAGTCACCAATGCCCTGATCCGCAAAATGGGCTGTAGCCCTGAGCAAATTGTCGTCGAAGTGGCGCGCGACCTGCCGCTTTCTGCCCAGGGCAAGAAAGACCTTGAAACGAAGCAAAAGGAAAACCAGGACAAGAATGATGCCCGCCGCAAGATATTGCTGGATCGCGGCGAACAGGACAATTATGATAACAGGATGCGCTTGCGGCTGTGGGAAGAGTTGAACCCGAAAGACCCGCTTAACAGGCGTTGCCCCTATACTGGCGAGAATATCGGCATTGATAAACTATTCACCAAAGATGTTGAGATTGACCATATCTTGCCGTTTTCCCGCACCTTTGATGACAGCCCCGCCAACAAGACAGTCTCCATGCGCTATGCCAACCAGTATAAGGGCAGGAAAACGCCAAATGAGGCTTTTTCGCAATCGCCGGAAGGCTATGACTGGGACAGGATAGAGCAGACCATTCACGCAATGCCCGCCTATAAAAAGTGGCGTTTTGCCCCTGATGCCATGGATCGCTTTGATGAGGATGAAAAAGGGTTTTTAGCGCGTCAGCTTGGTGATACCCGCTATATTTCACGGTTGTCCAAGACCTACCTTAAGGCCACCGGGGCAGATGTCTGGGTGGTAACAGGCCGCCTGACGGCTCATTTGCGTCATGTCTGGGGGCTGGACAGCGTTCTGGCAGGCCATAACCAACAGGAGGCCGCCAACCCGCAAAAAAACAGGAATGACCACCGCCACCATGCCGTTGATGCCATCACCATTGGCCTGACCAGCCGCGCCATGCTGAAAAAGATGTCAGACGCGGCAAAGCAAGCCGAAAAGATGGACAGCCATAAGCTGATGCTGGATTTTAAAGAACCTTGGCCAGCTTTCCGCAATGATGTGGTGGCCTCGATAGACAAGATTATTGTGTCCCACAAGCCAGACCATGGCGTTCAGGGGGCATTGCATGACCCGCTACCTTATGGAGAGGTAATTGACCCAATTTCTGGTGAAAAAAGGTTGGTTAAACGGATGAAAATTGATGCGTTAAGCTTTAAACAGATTGAAAATATTGGTGACCTTAAAATCAGGGCAGACCTGGTTGCCAGACGGGAGGGGCTGAAAGGGACAGAACTGGCAAAGATGCTGGAGGCCTATAGCAAGGAAACAGGCCACAAGCGCGTTCGGGTTCATAAGGTGCAGGCGGACTATGAGGTCATCCGCCACGGCAAGAATAATCAGCACAGTAAGGCGGTTATTCCTGGTGAGAATTTCTGCGTTGATATTATCGAGCTGGCTGACGGGAAATGGAAAGGGGTTGGCGTTACCCGCTTTCAGGCCAACCAGCAAAAACGCAATGGCCAACAGCAAGCCAAATGGCAACAGCTTTTCCCTGATGCCAGATTGATTATGAGGGTACATAAGGGAGATTTGCTGAAACTGATAAAGGAAGGCAAGGAGGATATTATGAGAGTTCAGGTTCTTAATGCTAAAGCAAATAGGTTTTATCTTGCCTTACATAAGGAGGCCAATACAGGAAAAGATAGGCATGACAATCCAGAGGATCATTTCCGATGGGACTTGGCTTCATTCAGTAAACTTAAAGAAAGACGTGCCCGCCTTATCCATGTTGATGCAGCTGGCACAGTCTATGACCCAGGATTTTCATCATGACAGGACGCATTATTGAGATTGCGACAGACGGGGTACACCTGTCTGTCGAACGCGGCTTCATGACAGTCACCCAAAAGCAAAAAGGAAAAGACAGGCAAGAACTGGGGCGGGTGGTACTGGATGACATTGCCGCCCTGATTGTCCATGGCCACGGCGCAAGCTTTACCGCCAATCTGGCTGCGCGGCTGGCAGATCGCGGCGCGCCATTGGTGATATGCGGCAGCAACCATAGCCCGATTGCTATCCTTTGGCCGCTGCATGGTCACTATGAGCAGGGCCTAAGGATGCAAAAACAGGCTGAAAGGTCAAAGCCGCTTGGCAAAAGGCTGTGGCGCGACCTGGTCAAGGCCAAAATTGGTTCGCAAGCCTGCGCCCTGGAACTGGCAGGACACCCCCCTGCCCCCCTAAAGCGCATGGCGCGGGAGGTTCGGTCAGGCGACCCGAAAAATATTGAGGCACAGGCCGCCCGTCACTATTGGTCGAAAATAATGGGCAAGGATTTTCGCAGGGACCGTGACCAGTCTGGGGAAAATGCCCAGCTCAACTATGGCTATATGGTTTCCTGATTACCACTTCCTTTCCGCTGTATAGCCACAAAAATATATTATTCTTTAAAAACAAGGAGATATAGATATGGCTCAAAATTCGGTTCAATTGCAAAAAGGGTTAAGCATCACTGCTTTTCTGGAACAGTATGG
>JAJRRF010000146.1 GCA_024279735.1 Alphaproteobacteria bacterium | reverse complement strand
TTAAATTGTTATGAAAACACTGATTGTTAGAATGTTGTGCCGATCACTGTAGTGACCAACGCTTCAGTGCGATGAAGGTTCTTTTATAGCCAATATCCAACCCCGTCAACAGCTAATTTCAATATTTAACAAAGTTTTTTGACAGCCCTGTTTATAACCTAAATTCCATGACACTAAAACACTCACTGATCTTATTTAGGAAGCCAAAAACGAAACAGGATAACTGTATGCCAAGAACAGAACTGATCAGATCCATTGAAACCGCACTGGACTGCAAAATCAGCACAAGCAAACCGCTGGCCGTTGGCTTTGGCCTACTAGGACTGACGATAAAGACCAGTGATGGACGCAAGGCAGCTGTCAAGGCCAGCAGAACCAAGGCGGGCAACCTGGAAACAGAGGCTTTCATGCTCAACGAGCTCAGACACAAGACAGCACTACCAATACCAGAGGTTTATTATCGTAGCGACACTCTGCTGGTGATGGAATGGATTGAGGGCAATGGCAGCCTGAACAAAAAAGCACAATACCATGCAGCAGAATTGCTGAGCCAGCTACATAGCAAAGAATACAAACAGTGCGGTTATAGCAAGGACACCCTAATAGGACCTCTCCACCAACCTAATGACACCGAAAAATCTTGGATTGAATTCTTCAAAAGAAAACGCCTACTCTATATGGCCTCAGAGGCGAGACTTGAAGGCAGTTTGCCAGCCCCTATCTATAACAGGCTTGAGAAACTGGCAGACAGGCTTGAGCAGTTACTCACAGAGCCTCACCACCCTGCCCTGCTACATGACGACCTCTGGTCAGGAAATATAATTGTAGGTAAGGACAATATTGCCGGGCTGATTGACCCTGCAATCTATTGCGGACATCCAGAAATCGAACTGGCCTTCACCACCCTGTTCAGCACTTTTGGCCAGGATTTTTTTGAAGCCTACCACAACTTAACCCCTATAGAACCTGGCTTTCATTCTGACAGGGCTGCACTTTGATAACCTCTACCCGCTACTGGTGCATGTTAGGCTGTTTGGAGCCTCCTACATACCCCAGATACTGGCGACACTTGACAGGCACGGCGCATGAACCCAACACCCAAAAACAAAAAAGCCGACTATGCCCTAGGGCAAAGTCGACTTCTTCTAGGAGATATATCATAACCAGCTTAGCCCCTGAAACCAGAGCCCCAAGGAAAACGGTTCAAAATATACTCCTCCCCCAACCCGAAAAAACGGATTGTTTCAAAATTTTGCATTACCACTTGGTCTGGAGACCGACCGAAATAATATCCAGGCTGGTCTCAACATCCGCAACATATCCAGGCTGGTTGATCTTGCTGTCATCAACAAATAGATGACTGTAGCCAAAGTGCAGGTCAGTCGCCTCACTCCACTTATAGCTTGCCCCCAGACTAAGCCACAGACGGTTAGCATCTGGCAGCCTGACAGAACGGGTCGCATCTGGTACAGGGCTTTCTTCATAAGCAACACCTGTACGTAATGTCAGCTTGTCACTCCATTCCATCTCCGCACCAACAGAATAAAACCAGCCATCTTCCCAGCTAAAATCAACTGGCGGCGGTACAGTAGCTCCTGTTGCACCATTCCTGAGACGAAGCTCTTTCATGTTACTCCAGTTTGACCACTCAACAGTTCCCAGCAACGTCACACTGTCTGTCACTTTTTGACGGACACTGAGGGTTGCCATATCAGGCGTATCCAGCTTGGCTGTGATATTTTGGTTCAATGCAGGAACTGGCGATGACAAAAGCGTCCCGCCAAGGGTATGCTTGACAGATGACCTGTATCCCAGACCAACAGAAGTCCAGTCACTCGGCTGATACATAATGCCTGCTGTAAAGCCAGCAGCCAAATCCGTTCCTTTTGTCAGGATATCCAGGTCAACACCGGGAGTCAGACCATCTTGCACTTTTGATTCCAGCCGCACCTTGACATATTCAACTTGTGCACCCGCAGATAATGTGAGGGCAGGCGTTAGCTTGTAAGCCACTGTGGGATTTACATTGATCGTCAGAATGTCTGACTGCGTGCCATAAGCACTTCCTGAAAATTTTTTATTGTCAGCCTTGGTCACAAAACCAAAAGGCGCATTAAGGCCAAGCCCGACATAAAGCTGGTCATTAACCTGATAGGCCAGATATGAAGAACTGACGAGCCCCAGCGTCCCAATATCAACACTGCCGTCTGCGGCATTGTTTAGGGAAGAGTTGGCCAGCACGGCATTATAACTGCTTTCAGTCACAAGGCCTTTGGTATTGGAGAGCGTCGCCCCGTTCCAGTACATTGAACTAGGACTATTACCCGCTGCAACACCCGCAAAGGCACTTCCCAAACCTGTGGTTGACTGTTCCCGAACCGCAAAACCGCCAGCCTGGGCTGAAGTGGCCGCAAGGGAGACTAACGAAATACAGGCAAACAGCCTTGTCCTCAAGGAAGACACCCCAACAGCACGAATGATATTTTTTGCAAACATTTTTACCTCGAAACAACTCTAGAAACCAGACAGAACCAAAAACAACCCAACGAAATCAAAACTTCAGCGATCATATATGATTTAATGAAGAACCTAACCCATGACCACAATTCAACCATATTATCTTTGCGCCAAAAGAACAACACTGTCCAGCACGTTAATTTGGCAGAAATATTCTTGAATCAAGTACATTACTAGTCGGCGCAGCTCCGATTTAACCCCACTGACAAACCAAGATATAATCATAATTTGTCTATATATATCATATAGTTAAGTAAATATCAGACCCTTGCAACTTTGTTGCGAAATTTAGTGTTTTGGGATCCGTCAACGCTGTCATTGATATAGGCATGGTATTCTGTTTTCTCTGCCCGTTGTGACGGTAAAACCACATATTTGACAGCTGACACCCTCGTCTTGCCTAAAAACATCACCTTAGACATGTGTTTTCCCTTGAACACCCCTGTCTTTTTGAGTATCGCAGGACATAACAAAGCTGTCACAGCTATTGGCTCAACGCCTTTATTTAGCAGGAACATAAAATGAGAATAAACGGAAACGATATCAGACCTGGCAATGTCATTGAACATAAGGGTGAACTGTGGGCTGCTGTCAAGATCCAGGCGGTTAAGCCTGGCAAGGGCGGGGCATTTGCCCAGGTTGAACTGAAAAACCTGCTGACAGGCTCAAAACTCAATGAACGGTTTCGCGCCACCGAGTCTGTTGAAAAAGTACGGCTTGAGCAAAAGGACTACCAATATCTCTATGAGGACGGTGACATGTTGGTGTTTATGGATGCCGTGACCTATGACCAGATTTCACTCCCCAAAGATTTTGTCGGCGAACGTGCTGCCTTTTTGCAGGACGGCATGACAGTTGTGGTTGAAATGCACGAGGAAACCAAGCCGATCAACATCAAGTTCCCTGACCAGGTCGACCTTGAGGTTACAGAGACAGAGGCCGTTATTAAGGGACAGACCGCCTCGTCTTCCTACAAGCCTGCCATCATGGATAACGGAATCCGGGTGATGGTGCCCCCCTTTATCAAAGTCGGCGAAAAGGTTGTCGTGGACACCAATGAGCTGACGTACCTTCGGCGCGCCGACAAATAGCTAACTGCCTCCCCCTTTACATAACCTATAATAATAAGAGCCTGAACATGCCCCCTTCCCCGCTGATGAATGTTATGACCAAGGCCGCCCGCAAGGCTGGCCGCTCCCTGATCCGCGACTTTAACGAAGTTGAACAACTCCAGGTGTCTGTCAAGGGGCCTGCTGACTTTGTCTCCAAGGCTGACAAGCAGGCTGAAAAGATTATCTTTGAGGAACTGAAACACGCCCGCCCAGGCTATAGTTTCCTGATGGAAGAGGCCGGCATTGTCGAGGGCAAGGACAAGACCCATCGCTGGATTATCGACCCGCTGGACGGCACCACAAACTTTTTGCATGGCATCCCGATCTTTGCCATCTCCATTGCCCTGGAACGGGACGGCGAACTGGTGGCAGGACTGGTGTTTAACCCTGCCATGGATGAGCTGTTTGTCGCTGAAAAGGGTAAGGGCGCGTTTATGAATGACCGCCGCCTGCGGGTGGCAGGCCGCCAGGTGCTGGATGATGCTGTTGTGGTGACAGGCATCCCCCATCGCGGCAAAGGCGGGCAGGGCGAATTTTTGTCCCAGCTTGGCAAGATGATGATTGATGTCGCTGGCGTGCGGCGCACAGGCAGCGCGGCCTGTGACCTTGCCTGGACAGCTGCGGGACGCTTTGACGGCTATTGGGAAACCCGTCTCCAGCCCTGGGACCTGGCAGGGGGCATCGTTCTGATGCGCGAGGCTGGCGGCTTTGTCTGTGACATTAACGGCAAGCAGGACATGCTGGGGACAGGCAGCGTGGTCTGCGGCAACGAAAATATCCAGGAACATATGCTGGATGTGCTGAACAGGGATTGATTTTTTGGGGGAGGCTACGAGGGAATGGGTGCGTTTCCGCTCCTTCCACTCCTTACCACATTCATATACTGGTTCGCACGAATAGGGTTACTATAAACACACATAAAGTCGGTTCTCTCCGCCGTCAGAACTGCTCCTGCCCAGACAAGCTTCATAATTTTGGTGGCTGATAAGCAACAGACACAGCTAAATATTTCATAAAATCTACATGGAATCCCCTTTTTTTCGACATATCACAATTGTTATACTGAAAGGTGATATGTGCGCCGCTGGTTTATCTTGTCGCACTATGATAAATATAAGGCAGGTCAATTCTGTATGTATTCGGGGGAATGCACAAAATAGCCTTTTCACTGGCACGGCCTCAAAATTTCCCTCATTAAAATCTATTCCGCGCCAAACCACCAGAGTGCATCCTGAGCGTCAGGGCAAACCCAACAACGAGAGAAGTGGCCAAAACCATGGCTGAGAACTATCAGAGGGTCATCTCCAAACCGACAGTGTTTGTTGTCAGGATATTTTTGTTCCTGACCCTCGCTGCCCTGTTGGGGCTGATGCTGTATGAACCTATCCAGAGATCCTTCTTTTCCAATCCCATGCTCAATGGCCTGATTGGCTTTGTGCTGCTGATCGGCATCATCTATACCCTGTCGCAAATATTCAGGCTGAACAGGGAAGTGCAGTGGGTCAACAATTACCGCTATTCTGACCCAGGCCTCACCACAGGAAGGCCGCCCATACTGCTTGCACCAATGGCCTCCCTACTGCGGGACAAGGCTGGGCATCTCTCGCTTTCAACTTCTGCCACAGATTCGCTGATGGACACCATCGGCAACAGGCTGGACGAATCGCGCGGCACAAGCCGTTACTTGGTTGGCCTGTTGGTGTTTCTTGGCCTGCTTGGCACCTTTTGGGGTCTGCTTGAAACCATCAACTCTGTTGGCAAGACCATCAATTCCCTGGGGGGCAATGGCGGCAGCGGCGGCATGATCTTTGACGAACTGAAAACAGGGCTGGCCGCCCCGCTCAAGGGCATGGGGACGGCGTTTTCATCTTCCCTGTTTGGCCTCTCAGGTTCGCTGATCCTTGGGTTTCTTGACCTCCAGGCTTCCCAGGCACAAAGCCGTTTCTATAATGACCTGGAAGAATGGCTGACTGGCATTACCGAGATTTCACTGTCCCAGACCCCGATTGATACCAGTTCTGGCAATGTGAATACCCAGATCGCCTACACGCTCCAGGAATTACAGCATAACCTTTCCATGATGTCGCAGCGGATGGAAATGAACCAGCACAAGTCCATGCAGTCTGATGAGACAGTCAAGGAGATTGCCCAGAACCTGCATGAAATTGCAACGCAGATGCGCCAGGAACAGCAGATTGTACGCCAGTGGATGGATGACCAGGCCAAACAACAAAGTGCTGTCACCGCTGCCCTGCAAGCCATTACAAAAGATAATACTTAAAACCTTAGGTCAGGAATACGCGTATGGCACGATCGCGCTCAAGACGCAGTGAACCGGAAGCAAATTACTGGCCAGGCTTTGTCGATGCCATGGCAACGCTTTTGCTTGTGTTTATTTTCCTGCTATCTCTGTTCATGCTGTCCCAATTCCTGGTCTCACAGGAGATTTCTGGCAAAGATACCGCCCTGCAAAGGCTAAACAGCCGCATTCTCCAGTTGACAGAAATGCTGGCTCTTGAACGTTCTCAAAAACAGGATATTCAGACCAACCTTGCAGGACTGACCGCTTCTTTGGGCGACACCCAGGACGAGACCAAACGGCTTCAGGCCATGCTTGACCTGAGCGGCAAGAATAATGATGATGCCAAAAATAAGTTTATGGGCATCAGCGGCGAAATGGACAAGCAAAAGGAAATTTCCAACGAGGCTCTTGCCCGCGTTGAACTACTCAACCAACAGATGGCAGCCCTGCGCCGCCAGATAGCCACCCTGAACTCTGCCCTTGAGGCCTCGGAAAAGCAGGAACTGACCAGCCAACACAAAATCAGCAACCTTGGCAAACGCCTGAATATTGCCCTGGCCAAAAAGGTTCAGCAGTTGTCGCGCTACCGTTCAGACTTTTTTGGCAAGCTCCGCGACCTTTTGGGCAACCGTGATGACATTAAAATTGTCGGTGACCGTTTTGTGTTCCAGTCGGAAGTCCTGTTCTCCCCTGCCTCAGCTGAGCTGAACCCTGAAGGCTTGCCCCAGATTGATTCCATTGCCGATGCCCTGCTCAAGATAAGCCAGTCCATTCCTGATGATGTTGACTGGGTATTGCGGGTCGATGGCCATACAGACAAGACACCGATCCTCAATTCACCGCGCTTCCCGTCCAACTGGGAACTGTCAACAGCCCGCGCCCTTTCTGTGGTCAGACGTTTTATATCGCGCGGCGTTCCTGCCAACAGGTTGGTCGCTGCCGGATTTGGGGAATTTCAGCCTGTGGATAACGGCAACAGCGCGTCAGCCCTGCGCAAAAACAGACGCATTGAGCTGAAACTGACCAACCGATGACCTTGTGATAATTCAGGTAAACCCTTGAACTTTCTGGCAAGTCCTCCTTGCCAAAGACAGTTGATAGCTCCCCTGTAACAGCAGCCAAATATGTGCTTCTGGCAAAGCCCTACGATTGCCCTCACAATATCCTGACAATAGCAGGTTGCCAGATTCCAATTTACCGCTACACTTCCCCAAGTGATTCGCTTTATGCCAGCCCATCTCACAGGGCTTCAATACGGCAAAAGCAGGGAAACAATCGGGATAACCATCCCAATGAGGGCAAGATGGCACGTAAACAAAACTATTCAGAATTCAAGGTTGACCTGTGGCTAACTAACCTGAATGACGCGGAGATTGGTATTCTTCCGTCAACCCAGCACCAGGCCAAGTCACGCCAGTTTACCAAAGATATGGATATTATTGGCCAAGTTCGCGAAGGCAAGGAACGGACTGGGCTTGTCGCCTACCGCAAGGGTCTGTGGAAAGACAACACCGGAATGAAAAAACGCCTGGTCATCAAGCTGTTCAGCCAGGATACCAACTGGCGCGGCACCCTCGACCTGATGATGGGGCGTAGCCTGCAACTGACCCATGGCGCAAATGGCTTTCCTGTTGCTGCCTATTCCATCAACCTCAGCCGCCATCCCCAGATTGTTCAGCTGGAACGCTCCGCCTTCAAGTGGCCGCTCTTTCCTGAAAAATTTTCCTTCTTTATCCTGAAAGATGACCAGCCCCATTTTTATCGCCTGCGCCGCAAGATTGTTGCGATGGGGTCAGACTATACCCTTCATGACCAGAACAATAAGCAAGTTGGCTATATTGATGGCAAGGTCATTACCCTTGGCGGCAAGTGGATTGTCCGTATTGATGAGGAACATGCTGATAAGCATATGAAATATATTATCCAGCTGTTTTGTACCATGCTGAAGTTTAACAATGCCTGCCGTAACCATATCAGCGGGCTGGCAGATGATATGCATGATGGCAAGATGACTCCCGATATTGAGGCCAAGGAACGCGAGCTGTATTATAATCCACGTAGAACACGGTAATCATTAATTCCTGTTTCCTTTAAAGCATGATATGGGAGGAAGGGACACAAGGCCGATTTTGTCCTGAAGTCTTTTCTTTCTCCGTGCCACAGGTAAATATCATTATGAAACTCTATGCCTCAGTAAACTCTCCGTTTTCACGTAAATGCCGTATGGTTGCCCTTGAAAATGGCCTGATTGAGAATGAAATTGTTGAGACAATTTTTGTCAAACCCTATGACGACCCTGCGGATCTCCATGAGGCAAATCCTTTGGGAAAAGTGCCCACTGCTGTACTTGACGGGGATATGATCCTGTATGACAGCAGGCTAATTACTGCCTTTATGGACAAGCTGTCCCCGATGGTATCCCTGATTCCTGAAGATGGCCCGAAAAAATGGGCTGTCCTGCGTGCCGAAGCTTTGGCCGATGGCATGATGGATGAGACCATTGCCCTGTTTTTTGAGCTAAAACGCGGCCCAGAAATCCAGGACGAGGCCAAGAATGAGCGACGCAAACGCAAGGTTCTGGCTGCCATTAACACGATGAAACAAGAACTGTTGAAACTACCACAAGAGCTAACCCTTGGCCATATTGCCTTTGCCTCAGCCCTGGGTTATTTGGATCTGCGTTTTGAGGACTGGAAATGGCGCACAGGCAATGAGACCGTGGCTATCTGGTTTGATGACTTTGCAAAACGGGACAGCTTTCAGGCCACCATGACAGACCCGTCTGTATAATTCCCCTGATACATCCTAATTGTTGCGCATCCTGATCGGTATCATGACTGGGCTATTAGATATCACAGGCTGTGGCGGGAAAACTTTCATGCCGACCCGGGCTGCATTAATCCCTACATAACGGTGACGGATTACCGGACTATCCAGCCCTCCCTCAACCAGGGTTACAACACGCCTTGTTGCTGCAATGCCATATTGCTGCACAGGCCAAAATGTTCTTGCAAAGTTAGTCTGTACCATTTTTCTGTCAAACAGCCATTTAATACGCCTGGTTATCAGGTTGGCCTGTCCCTGCACTGACAGCAGATAACCGTTTTCATTTATATGCACCCTGTTGCTGATTACCTGTCCATTCACCAGGGTAAATATTGCTGACAACCTGTCAAAACTTGTTTTTCCGCTACGAATATCCTGCCACTTTTTCTTCAGCCCTGTCTGGCTGACAACAGCGACTCCTGGGCGATAGGCATAGTTAAATATTTTTTTCAAATCCAGCCCAATATAACCTGGCGAAGCACTCTTAACCATCACCTTGCCATTCAACTTTTGTAAAAATGCCTTGTTATCAAGCCCCATACTGACAAGATCCATCTCTATATCAGCCCTGCCTTCTAACAGTACTGCCTGGGTCAATAAATTTGTTACTTTTTCAGGACGGATATCTTTAAGGGTTAGCCTTGTTCTCAAAACAGGGGCAGCCAGACCGGCCTTAACCAAAATTTGGCCATAGGCTCTGCCACCAAAAGCTTTTGCGTCAGCCAACTGAAAATTTATATTCCCCTCATTTACCAAAAGAGTTGCAACGGCAGACCTGATTTGGGTCTTCCCCAAAAGAACTTTGCCTGCAAACAGCCGTAAGTCTATATTGAGATAATCTGTCAGGCTTTTTTCTTGAGGCACTCCATTATCATTTGCAACCGCAACCCTGTAGGAATAAAATCCATTATTGAGTATATTATTTCCCTCATCCGTCAGCAGGTCAAGCGTTGCAAAGGAAAGGTTTCCTTCCAGAACCGGACGCTTCCCCCCATACGCCAAAGACAACTTACCATCTAATTTATGCTCACCAAACGTCAGTTGTGTCTCACTAAAGTCTATCCGCTGCCCCTGCCACTGAAAATTACCAGCTATCCCGGCCTGTGAAAATGCCTTATTCCCATTCAGGGGCAGCCCCACCCAACGGGAAAAATCAGAAACCTTGACCCCCTTGATATCAGCTATGCCCTGAAAACTATGGTTTTGGCCTTCACTCATTTTAAGTTTTCCAGCAATCCTCGCCTGAAACAAAGGGTTTGCCAACCTTAGATCCAACGGGAAAATATTTTGACCAAGTGAAAGTTTCGTCACAGAACTATAACCTGACACGAAAACCTCCCTGTCATTCAGCACCACATGAACACGGCCTGAAAAATTACCCAGATCATCCTCCCTAGACAAGATACCAGAGAATTTATAAAGCTCTCGGCCTGTTTCCCCATTATTTGGGACAACAAGCAAGCCATTCCTGACAGAAATATCAGTGAAGGGAATATTCCTTATGGTCTTGAAAATACGCCTAACACGGTAATTTTTAGCCTGATTTTGATCCTGCCTGCCTGCACTCTGCTTCCCTGACAAATAAATTTCTGGTTTTTCGAGACTAAGCTCCCCCAGATCAAGGTTTCCTAACAAAAGAGGCCACCACCTAAATTTTGCAGTGACACTTCTGGCACGCATCTTGTCAATATTGGGAAGCTGGCGAATATCCCTCAGGAAAACATGTTCTGCCTTGAGGGAAAGTTGGGGAAAATAACTCAGGGCAATTGCACCATCAAAGGACAGGTTACCCCCGCTCCAGTCAGCCAGTCCGACCGCCAACTTTTTCTGAATCAATGGCTGATCCAGAATAACAGGTAAACTCACGATCCCGACAGCCAGAAGAGCTATAGAAACCATGAACAGGGAAACGAGTTTCAGGGATATTTTCCTAAAACATTGAAATGCAGAACTGCAAAATGTCTGGATAAAAGCCATAGTGTGCATCGCCGAGCTATATAATTAGGGAGTATGTCCATATAGACATAGTTAATAATTATAGTGTCAATAGGTCAGACTTGAGGCCTCATCATAGAATTTCCATGGCAAAAATAAGTAAACCGCCGATAAATACTTTGCATGCTGATTAAATTCTATTCATCAAGATATGAATACTGATTATAATAACACGAATGATACAACTTTTCAAAAATTTTTTATTCTGTGATGATTTTGGTTAAAAAAGATCCCCTTGCGCTTCTGGCTCATCGACCTTTTCGACAAAACGGTCAATCACCTTTTTGGATTCCGACTTTTCAAAATTGATAAGCAAGGTCTTGCCCTCAGCCTTCTCAACAGTGCCATAGCCAAATTTTTGGTGAAAAACCCGCTCCCCGACAGCAAAGCTGCTTTCCACAATCTCAACCTTTGTCACCTTACCCTCTATCTGTCTGGACTGCCCCTTTTTGGCCCAGCCCTTGCCCCCGCCCTGCTGATAATATGACGCTGAATTTTTGGCATCATAATTGTCATAGGGCGAACCTCCAGCTGATTTTTGTCCTGAATACGCCCCTGCAAAAACTTCAGCCTGTCTGCCTTTCGCATTATAGCCACCATAGCTGTTCTTGCCATAACCGCCGCCCCCACTGCTGTTCCCCAGCTGGATATCAACATTGGCCTCTGGCAGTTCATCTATAAAGCGTGAGGGCAGCGAAGACTGCCACTTGCCATGTACCCGCCTGTTTTGGGCAAACAATATTTTCAAATGTTTTTTGGCGCGGGTTATCCCGACATAGGCCAGGCGGCGTTCCTCTTCCAGCCCAACCAGATCGCCCTCATCCAAGGCGCGCTGGTGTGGGAACAGGCCATCTTCCCAGCCTGGCAAAAACACGCAGTCAAACTCCAGCCCCTTGGAGGAATGCAGCGTCATCAGGCTGACCTGCGGTTCATTGGTCTCAACCTCTGCATCCATTACCAGTGACACATGCTCCATAAAGCCCGTAAAATTCTCAAATTCTCCCATAAAGCGTACCAGTTCCTTCAGGTTGTCCAGCCTGCTCTGTGCCTGGACCGACTTGTCCTTTTGCCACATCGCCGTATAGCCGCTTTCATCAAGGATAATTTCTGCCAGCTGGGTATGCCCCAACTCCTCAAGCTTTCCGCGCCAGCCTTCAAACTGTCCCAACAATGCCCTGATAGTCGCCCGTGGCTTTGGCCTGATCTCTTCTGTCTCGACCAACTGCCGCGCCGCAATCATCAATGGAATTTTTTCGGCGCGGGCATAGTCATGAATGACCTTCACAGTGGCATCCCCAAGGCCTCGCTTTGGGACGTTGATAATCCGCTCAAACTTGATGTCATTAGAGGGGTTGAGCATCGCCGCAAAATAGGCAATGGCATCCTTGATTTCAGCCCGTTCGTAAAAACGCGGTCCGCCAACAACCCGGTAAGGAATGCCCATTGTCAAGAAACGATCCTCAAAACTGCGCATCTGAAACGAGGCTCGAACCAAAACAGCCATCTCATTGAGGGAAATACCGTCACGCTGATATTGTTCAATATCATCAGCGACAGTGCGGGCTTCCTCCTCGTCATCCCAGACTGATTGCAGGATAACTTTGTCACCCAACCCGATATTGGTATGCAGTGTCTTACCCAGCCGCTCGGCATTATGGGAAATCAGCAAAGACGCACTTTTAAGAATATGGTCTGTGGAACGGTAATTTTGCTCCAGCCTAACAATTTTCGCCCCCTTAAAGTCCTTCTCAAAGCGAAGGATATTCTCGACCTCCGCGCCGCGCCAACCATAAATGGACTGGTCGTCATCGCCGACACAACAGACATTCTCACTGCCCTGAGCCAACAGGCGAAGCCAGAGATATTGCGCGACATTAGTATCCTGGTACTCATCCACCAGGATATAACGGAATTTCTTCTGGTATTCCTTCAATATATCAGGATGCCGCTGGAAAAGTTTCAGGACTTCCAGCAACAGGTCGCCAAAATCAACCGCATTCAGGTCTTTCATCCTGGCCTGGTAGGCACGATACAGCTCTACCCCCTTGCCATTGGCGAAGCCCTCCCCCTCTACGGACGGAACCTTGTCTGGCAACAGCCCCCTGTTCTTCCAACTATCTATCATCCCTGCCAGCTGGCGCGCAGGCCAGCGTTTGTCATCAATCTGTTCCACCTTCAGCAACTGTTTCAAAAGGCGCAACTGGTCATCACTGTCCAGAATGGTAAAGCTGGACTGGAGACCGACCAGTTCAGCATGGCGGCGCAAGATTTTCACCCCAACAGAATGGAATGTCCCCAGCCAGGGCATCCCCTCAATAGCACTCTCCCCCACAAGTTTTGCAATCCGGTGTTTCATTTCCTTGGCTGCCTTGTTGGTAAAGGTCACCGCCAGGATTTGCCAGGAGGAGGCTCGTCCCATATTCAGGATATGGGCAATGCGGGTGGTCAAGACCCGCGTCTTTCCAGTTCCTGCCCCTGCCAGCACCAGCAAGGGATTATCCAAATTCTCGACCGCACTGCGCTGCTCGTCATTGAGGTCATTGAGATATTCTGTTGAACGTGAGGCCGCAATGGCTTTTTGGGAAAGGGACATCTGGTTTATCCATCTTGTCAAGTCAGTGGTTCTGTGGAGTTCCAAAAGATTTGGAAATCTTTGCTTTGCCATTGACAATATAGGAGATTTCATCAGTATCTTCCTACATTGCAGGGCATTTTTTAACAGTAGCATTGGCAAGGGAAAACCGTCCCCTTTCTTTGCAGATAAAAGAATAACTGGTGGATAACATCCCAGCCAGCAGGCAGATAACAAGAAGGTATGAGACAATGCGAAAATTACTGGCACGACTCTATAACGGCACCAGCACAACATCAAAAGTGTTTCGTTTTTTCATGCTGATTGTCGACATAGCTGCCATCAGTTTTTTTATCGCCACTGCCATGATGCCATTTCAGGACTGGATACTGAAGGTTGATTTGGCAATTGCTGCATTTTTCAGCCTTGACCTGCTGGCACGGCTCTGGATTGCACCAGCAAAAGGCAAATTCCTGGTCAGCTGGGGAACCTTGCTAGATATTGTCATTATTGCAACACTGATCGCCCCTATATTCCTCAATGACCTGTTGTTCCTCAGGGTGTTACGAACATTAAGATTACTGACATCCCATCATATTGTCAGGGACTTGCGAACCTATAGCGACTTTTTCAAACATAATGAAAAAATCATTTATTCTACGCTAAACCTGTCCGTCTTCATCTTTTTCATGTCCTCGCTGGTGTTTGTCCTGCAACATAAGGTCAACGACCAGATCAATAATTATGTTGATGCCCTCTATTATACTGTAACCACCCTGACAACCACAGGATTTGGTGACATTATCCTGCATGGCAATACAGGAAAGCTGCTGTCCATCTTCATCATGGTGTTTGGCATCAGCTTGTTCTTGAACCTAGTCCAGAACCTGTTCCGGCGCAAGAATAACAAGGTGGATGTAACCTGCCAGGAATGCGGCCTGTCCCGTCACGAACCTGATGCCGTATGTTGCAAACATTGTGGTGAAAACATCCATATTCCTAATGATGGGGAGGTCAGGGCGCAAATATAGATAAAGCTGGCAATAATTCCCTCCCCCCATTAAAGCTTTATTTACCTTTTTTATGCCACCATGAAAAAAAATCTATGATAACTCTTTTATTTTTAAGGAATAAGGATTATATGTAGTCTTGTCGGGGCTTGCCTTGACTATAGCGATAAACGGTTATTGGAATAAGCCATTCGGACCCGGGGGCGGTACCCGGCACCTCCACCATATGCCATCAGCAGAGTTGATCTCTGTAATGACTGGCAGTTACTGTCAGTTAGTGTGTTGTCATGGCTGATGGCATTTGATGGGGGTGAAATAGGATCGACGAGGGTGTAAAGAATAATTTTTTGCTCGGCATGGCACCACTGTTATCGGGCCATTGTTATAGTTGCAAATGATAACTATAGAGAGACTGCTCTCGCTGCCTAGCAGCGCGAGTAATCTCGACCTAACTCCTAGTCATTCGTTTGGCTAGGCGCGGTTCGGAGAGCACCGGGCAACAGGAAGCTCTCCACTTTTTTTGTTTTTAGTTACTGTGCGTCTGCTCCAGCTCTGTCAGAAAAGCATTTTGGAATAGATGTACCATGTGTCTCTTTAGTGTTTTTTCCACATATTTCAAAGTTTTAGCCATTGGAATGCCGTAAATTTGTGGTTGAGTTACACCTGAAATTTAAGCTTAACTGCTTGGGATTAAAAGCGGAATTAATACTATGTCAAACAACAGCAACAAACATCAAATTCGTTACGACCTCCTCGTCCAGAAGGCGATGCGCGGCGTAATCAGGGATATCCTGGCACGAACCCGTGATGAAGGACTACCAGGGGAACACCATTTTTATATCGTGTTCAATACCCAGGCTTCAGGTGTGCAGATTTCGTCGCGCCTGCAACAGCAATACCCTGAAGAGATGACTATTGTCATGCAACACCAGTATTGGGGCTTTGAGGTCAAGAATTCTCACTTCACTGTCAAGCTGTCCTTTAATGGCATCACAGAACCGTTGCTGATCCCCTATAATGCTATCAAGGCATTTGTTGACCCAAGTGTGCCTTATGGTTTCCAGCTCACACCAATTGATGATGAACCCTATATTGAAGATAATAAAGATGTCATCTATGAAGGCGACACTATTGAAACTGTTGACCAAGCACTGATTGATAATGCAATCTTGCAGGATTTACTGGACGACGAAAATATTGAGACGTTCCAGCAAAATAACAGAGGCAATGGAAATCCGCCTGTTTCCCTGCATATCCAGGACAGCTCAATCAGTCATCCCCCTAAAATATCTGCTGTAAAGCCCGTTGATTCAGACGAAGGGGAAGAAGAACAGGACAGCGGCAAAAAGGATGATGGTTCTGCCAATATCGTGCAGCTTGATGCCTTCAGGAAAAAATCATAAATTTGGGCTATTGATTGGCCGATAATCTGTACTATAAAGGAGCGATTTACCGCTCCTTTTTTTTATGGACTAAGCCATGCCCCAGACACGTACAGAAACTGACAGCTTTGGTGCACTTGAAGTGCCTTCTGAAAAATACTGGGGGGCACAGACCCAGCGCAGTCTGGGAAATTTCAAAATTGGCTCTGAAACAATGCCAATTGCCCTTGTCCATGCTCTTGGCATTGTCAAATATGCTGCCGCCAAGGCAAACAACCAACAAGGCAAGCTTGATGACAGGTTATGCCAGGCGATATGCCAGGCCAGCAAGGAAGTTGCCACAGGCAAGCTTGATGACCACTTCCCCCTAAAAATCTGGCAGACTGGCTCTGGTACCCAGACCAATATGAATGCCAATGAGGTGATTGCAAACCGTGCCATTGAGATATTGGGCGGCGAAATGGGTTCAAAAAGTCCGGTTCACTCCAATGACCATGTCAATATGAGCCAGTCCAGCAATGATGTGTTCCCGACAGCCATGCATATTTCAGCCGCGCTTGAACTTAGTAACGCCCTGCTCCCTGCCCTGCATCATCTGGAATATGCCCTTGAGGAAAAAGAAAAGCAATGGATGGGTATTGTCAAGATCGCCAGGACCCATCTCCAGGATGCCACCCCCATTACCCTTGGCCAAGAATTCTCCGGTTACAGGGTCGCGATTGACAACAACATTTCCAGACTGCGCCATAACCTGGATGACGTGCTGACCCTTGCCCAGGGCGGCACGGCTGTGGGTACAGGCCTCAACACCACAGAAGGCTTTGACCAGCTTTTCGCGCAGCAGGTCAGTGAGCTGACAGAAATGGATTTCATTCCGGCACAAAACAAGTTTGAGGCACTGGCCACCCATGACACCCTTGTCCAGCTTTCTGGCACACTGAACACAACTGCAACCAGCCTCTACAAGATCGCCAATGATATTCGTCTGCTCGCTTCGGGACCTCGCAGCGGCATAGGGGAACTGATCTTACCTGCCAATGAACCGGGCTCCTCAATCATGCCCGGCAAGGTCAACCCGACCCAGTGCGAGGCCATGACCATGGTCTGTGCCCAGGTGATGGGCAACCATACCACCATAACATTTTCAGGGTCACAGGGTCATTTTGAACTGAATGTCTTCAAACCGGTGATTATCCATAACCTGTTGCAAGCCATCAGCCTGCTTTCTGACAGTGTTGTCAGTTTTACAGACAAGGCTATTGCTGGCCTGAAACCCGATGAAAGCCGCATCTCAGAGCTGATGGCACGCTCACTTATGCTGGTTACAGCCCTTGCCCCCGTTATAGGCTATGACAAGGCCACCCAGATCGCCAAGCAGGCACATAAAAATGGCACAACACTTAAAGAAGAGGCCACTGCCCTCGGATTTATCAGCGCAGAAGACTTTGACAAGGCGATTGACCCAAAAAAAATGACACGGCCAACACCTCTTTAATAGCAATTCACACAAGGAGAATCCCTTATAAATGCTGAAACTCCTCTGCCTTTAAGGATTACCTTCACTTTGAAAGCAAGAGCCCTTTTGTGAACAGGTATAACTTCAGACACCAGCAACACTGCAACGGGAATATTCATGAATAAGAAGGAGGAAAGCACCCCGCTGGAGCCACCAGTCAAACGCTCAATTACCATTGCAGGACACCGTACCTCAATCTCTTTAGAGCAGCCTTTCTGGGAAGCTCTGCAAACCATTGCGCTGAAACGGAATACCAAACTGGCACAACTGGTCACAGAAATTGACAAAAAACCACGTAATTGCGGCCTATCATGTGTCCTGCGGGTCTATGTCCTCACCCATTACCAAAATACCAACGAGATGATCTTTAAGGAAGATCACTGAGCGGTTCAATTTGAACACCCTGGCTCTGGCTCTGGGCAGCCAAGGGGACTGGCAGATCAGCAAGCGGTAAAGTCTCAAGCGTCTCCTGGCTGCCAGCTAAATTTTCAGCCTCTTCAAGCTGTTGCCGTTTCCTTTCGGCCTGCCTACGTGCCTCTTCTTCTCTTCTGTTTTTTTCTTCCTCCGCTGCCTTTTCCAGTTTTGAGTTAATCTCTTCCAGACGCTGCACATCCTTCTCAATCTTCATCACAGACAAAAAGCTCTCTAGGGATTTCAGCCTATAGCTTGGCGTGATCTCTCCAAAATTTTCCAGTTTTCCTGAAAACTGAAGGGTCACAGGTGGAAGATCAGGGCTTCCTATCTTTTTTACGGCACTCAGTTTCCATTCACTGTCAATACCGAGATTGATCAAAGAAAGATATGGCTTGACATACAGTCTGGTATTGTCATCCTCGAAATTTCCATTTGCCACAGAAATAATCCCATCCTGGATACTGACATCCAAACGCCTCGTCCCAGCACTGAACTGCCCCGCAGACAGATGTTCCAAGAAATGCTGCCGAAAGGACTTTCCATCTTCCCTTACCCCAGCCAGTTCATCCTTTGCTGTTTCCCGAATGGCAGAAGGTGCCAGGTAATTAAATTGTGTATCTATCAGTTGCAGCTTTCCAGAACCCTTCAACAGGTTCAGAATCCCTCTGGGACTAAGACCGCTACCGCTAAAATCCAGAGCCAGTTCAGCCTTGCCGGTTGCCAGGGCATTACTATGCTCTGGAAAAATTTTCTCCAGGCTGGCATTGGATATTTCAAGAGAGCCCTTGACAGCAGTAACAGCCCTGCCATGACTTATTGCCACCGAAAGATGGAGACTGCCGCCAAAAGCCTGACCATCAAGCTTTTCGACAACAAACTTCCCATCTCCATAAGTTGCCTTCAGGACGGCATCTTTAACCATCAGCCCCTTGCCAATCTCCATTTCCTTGGTTTTCAGCTCCAGGCTGCCCTTGAAACGATGCAACAGGGACAGGTCAAACCGCCTATCAGTCCAGATATTGTCAGCGGATTGTTCGCCTCCACCCGCCAATTTCTTCCGTTTCCCAAACCAGTCAATACCTGGCTCCAGAACAGAAACCAGACTGGCCGTTGTTGATGTCAGCTTCAGTTCAAGTATAGGCATATCTGATCCATGCTCAAGCCTGGCTGAACCGAATATGTCAGCCTTGCCAACCTTACCGGTTATCTCAGAAAGCTGATAAAGCGCATCCTGTTTCACCAGTTTTCCCTTGATCTCCAGGCCTCCAGCATCAGGACGCATCTGGATACCCAGACCCAAGAGTGCTAATCCCTGGGACATATTTTCGGACTCAAGACTGACTGGCCCGCTAAAGTTATGCCTTCCCTTCTCAACCCTTATCTTGCCAAGTGCAGACAGTTTCAGGCCTGGCAATGCCCCATAAATCTCAGTTTGCATACCTTGCGTAGGAATACCTGACAACTTGATATTCAGGATACCCTCACCCTTCCCGATTCCTGCCATATTCTCCCCTGCCAGGTCGGTCACCAATTGCTTTAGCAGTTCTGGACCATCAGGATTGCTGACAGAAATTTTAAGGTCAAGGTCAGAATCGGTAAAAACATTATCATTTTTGTTGTCCTGATCCGCCTTGAGACTGCCATAGGCAAAAAGCTCACTGCCAGCAGCCTGGCCATTAATCAAAAGAGCCTGGCCTTTTTGATTGCCTTCCTGCGTGATCCCGATATTGAGAACAACCGGGTGAAGCATTTCCAGCCGCTTATCATTTTTTGTAAAACTGTCTGTCAAATTCAGATAACTGACGAGCTGAAAAACCCCAGACGGTTTCTGGCTTTCAAGCCTCAGGTTAAGTTTTTGTCCTGCCTGCATTTTTTCGGAAAAAATCTCCCCGTCCAAAACAACTTTCAGTCCCTCTTTCGAGCTAAAGGACAATTTTTGGGAGGAAAATTTCCCAGCCCCAAAATTAAGGCTGGTCTTGAAGTCATGCAGGACAGTATCTTTCAGTTTAAGCCGCCCTACCCTGAGAGAAATTTTGGCTTTCTTTTGCTCCAGCCCTTCCACCGTAGAATCCCCCAACAGGGAGAGGGCAGTTTTCTTATCCCCTTGCCCTGTAAAATTCCTGACCATATCCTCCAGGGAGATATCTTCGCCTGTAAGCCGGGCAATATCCAAAGACACAAAATCCAGGTTCACAACCAGCGACTTGTCCTGGCCTGACTCCTGTATCACCTCGCCATAAATAGTATCTCCTGCCAAATCGGCCTCAATATCAGTTAGCCTGACCTTTCCCTTGCCAATAATCACTTCAGAGGCAAAAATAAATGGCTTGTGAAGGCCTCCCTTGTCCTTGCTGGACATCAGCCAATTTTTCAGGCGGCCAATATCTTGCCCCTGAACAAGAAATGGGCCAGTGAAAGTAGGCTCTTGAGAAGGTTCTTTTGCTATTTCCCCTGAAAGTGAAAGATAGCTTGCTGCTGGCAGCCTGGCAGTCAGGCCAGATACCTTAAGGCCAGATTTTGTCTTGCTCAGAGTTGTCTCAAGGTTGCGGATAATCTCACCGCCTGCCTGTATCTGGTTCAGCTTCAGGGTAAAGTCAGCCCTGTGAAATTTCTCGCCCAGTCCATAGATATGACCAGGCAGGCCAGCCAGCAGTTCACTGACATTAAACCCACTGCCAATATTACTGCCCATCAGGTCAATATCAAGCAAACGTGAGTTAAAATTGCCGACAGCCTGCAAGTCACCATGCGACCAGTCCAGCTGGACAACACCCTTCAGAGCCTGCGGCCTGTTTTTCCTGACCAGGGAAAATATGATATTTTCCAGCCTGGCCCGCGTTGCCGTTCCCGATAGGTCAGATGTGATCTCAAGGGGTTCTTTCCTACCTGGGCTTCCTGCCTTGTGCAGTGACTGTCTATCCAAAAAAAGTCTTTCAAACGGTATTTTGGCAGTCAGCTTGCCCTTGTAGGACATTTTACCGCCTGTCACAGCCATGACCCTGCTGTTAAACTGGTATGATGCTCCGCTTGCCAAGTCTTTCAGGAAAGCCTGGAGCGGCATACCGTCCTTGTCATCACTGCGGCCAGTCGAAAAATTAACAGAGATCCGCTCACCATCAACAGCCCCCAGATGTCCCCTGAATTTATAGGGGCCTGACAGCGAATGCGCAGACATCCTGCCATTCAGCATTGGGGTTTCAAAAATTTGGTTTCCCTGATTGACAAGAGAGTGGAACACAACCTTGCCCTGTTCAATATGGACATCCTGCAAGGCAATATTGCGCAATGAGAGGCCTGAAACAGGCCCCTTCTTTTTATCAAACTCTTCCCAATTACCGCGCCCCCTGGCATCCACCACAAAATTAACCACTGGTCGGATCAGCTCCATCTTTCTGGCTTCAATATTACCGCTCAATAGGGAAGGTGCAGAGAGCCACAACGTAAAGGTATCAACCTCAATAAATGGTTTTTTTGCTCCAGGAAAGGTATCCAGAACCCTGACCTTTTTCAGGTCAAGAAAGGGGAGTGGCAATAGGCGCATATTGATGTCACCATCAATCTTGACTTTTCGGCCAACCAGGCCAGAGACCCTTTCCTCAATTTGGCTACGGTAATCATTCCAGTCAAGAAAGTAAGGCACCGCAAAAGCAGCCGCAAAAGTTGCTATAATAAGCCCCGCAATTGCCAAAAGAAAATTATTCACCGCAATATATCCCTTTACCGGTTTTTGGCATGACACTAGAGCAACCTGCAAGCAGGCTTAAGTCAAACGACCTCGCTCTAGCCCCTTAATGGCGCATATCTTAACACGCAAACCGTAACGGTTTGCTTACACTATGCACTCTTCAACCAGAAACCTTCCCCCATATTCATCAAGAGCATACCACAAAATCTATCGGACTGCGTCTTGCAGGGCTATAATTTTATGGCTTGTTCCTTTCGGGCAACCGACTTGCCCTGACATAACTGTTTATCTATAGATATAAGGAAATTTTGTCTAAAATGGTAATGGGATGGACATTATGAAAATAACAGCCCTCTTATGCCCCTAAGGAGGCCTCATAAACAAAGGGTCAGGATAGCGCCGGAATTTTGTTTGTCAGCCTAAGCCAAAAATGGGCGTATAGCGGGCTATACAAGAATTTTTGAAACGACGCTGACAAACAAAAGAACAAGCTAAACGATTCAGTTATCATTGCGGGTGTCCTAAGGTAACTTGAATTTCCAGACCTCTCCAGAAACCACAAGCCCCCTCTTTCCTGGCAATATACCTTTCAGAACCTGGATCATATCATCCAGGACAACCTTCTTGGTGGCATAATAGGAATGATTCTCCGCCAAATTCCAGGGTGTGACCTGTATTTCAGAGGCATCAATGATCTGGTAACCATTGACAATGCTCAAGGGTGTACCCAGCCGCTTGACAGAATTATAGTTTTTAGAAGCCCAGAGTGCGTAATCATTTTTGGAGGCATAGATTGTCCAGCTCGCGGACAACTCCCTGATTTCCTGGGAAATTTGTTGGGTGAACAGCTCTGCATCAAAATCAGGTGCTGCCAGTATCACAGAGGCAAAACGCTTCTTTTTATTTTTAGAGGCCATCAGGCGCAGACCATGCAGCAAAGCCTGGTTTCCCATTGAATGGGCAATAATATGAATTTTCCTGCCAGGATATTTTGTATTCAGTTTTTCCAGAAAGGTCTCAAGATATTTGGCACTGTAAATTGCATCTTCCCGATCCGAATTATAGGAAGTGGTCTCTCCTTCAGAAGGCCAGGAAAAGGCAATTGGAGTTCCTGCAAAGTTAAAATCAAATGCGATCTGCCCCGCCCTGCGAATAGCTTCCTCAAAATCCACATTAAAGCCATGGACATAGACCAAAAGATCTTTCTCCGTGCCTTTCCACCCTGGTTTTGCATTCAGAGCACTGAAAAATGATGCCTCATTTATATTATCCAGTTCCCGAAGATAGATATGGGACTTTTCACTACGCAAATAGGAATAGCCCATAAATGGCATTTCCATATGCCCTTTCTTGTGGGTCAACGGAATATTGACCTTGGCAATCCCATAATTCATCTTGCCGTCAAGTGCACGTTCCCCATTATAAAAATTTTCTGGGTTGCTGTCCCCTGTTTCACGCCTGTTTGTGGCATAAAACACGGTCTGGACATAACTTGTCTTTCGCTTCTCTGTACTCACAGACCTGGTACTCCTGGTTGGCGCACTGACAGGGGCAGGCCTCTCAACCGCCGCCTCGTTTCCGCCCCCAAAACCAAGCCCCCGCAACAGGCTTCGTTTCTTCTTCTTCAGCTTTGGGGAATGCTTCTCAAGATAAAGTGCAATCTTACCAATATGGGTCAGCTCAGTATCGCCATGTCTGATCCCCCATTTTTCGTAAAGGTCAACCAGGGCGTAATAGACCTTGCCCCTGTCCATATAAAGGTCAGAAACCAGGTCAAGGGTCGGCATCTTTTCATTCAGGGCAACATTCTCGAGGTTAAGCCCCAGACTGGCTGCAAAATGTTGCTTCACAATCTTTATCGTTGATTTTTTTGCTGTCCGAGCAAACGCTGGACTGCTCGCAAATGCCGAGATAAGACAGGCCGACAAGGCAACCAAAAACAGTTTGCCCCCCACATATTTTCTGAACTGCTGAGATGCTTTTTCCATACCCTGAAACTCCCTCTTGATGAAAGGCTTCACAAGAACAGCACCTGTCCAGTTTTTCTGGATTCTCGCCCTGACCTGCTGATACCCTGAACTTCTATTGACTAGAGCAACCTGCAAGCAGGTTCGGCCATCAGACCTCGCTCTATCCCCTTAATTACGCACATCTTAACCCGAAAACCGATTCGGTTTGCTCGCACTATGCACTAAAGATAAGCCCTGCCCAGCCATTTTTCAAGCATAGCCACACCTAAAAACCTAACCCACTATGGCACTATACCAACCGATGTTCCAACTAATTTATGGTTGCGGCAACATTAACTTTTCTGCTGCTGCGCGCGCCTCTTTGGTCACTGTCGCGCCTGCCAGCATCCGCGCAATCTCTTCCACCCGTTCTGTCTGTTCCAGTACCGTTATGCTGGTATAAACCTTTTCATTATTGCCTTTAGAGGCCTTGCCTGGCTTACTGCCCTTTGATATTTTTAAATGTCCCGATGCAAGGGCTGCAACCTGCGGGGCATGGGTCACACACAGAACCTGGAGACCAGCCCCCAATTCAGCCAGCCGCTCCCCTATCGCAGAAGCTGTCGCACCGCCAACACCTGCATCAATCTCATCAAAGATCAGGGTCGGTGCTGACATCTTTCGGGCAAGCACCACCTTGAGGGCAAGCATAAAACGTGATAACTCCCCACCAGAAGCAACCTTGGCCATTGGCCCAGCGCGGGATCCTGGGTTGGTCTGAACCATGAACAGGGCGCGATCCAAGCCATGGCGACCCCCATCCTCTATCTCAACAGTTTCAACAGATGTCAGAAACCTGGCCTTTTCCAGCTTGAGCGGCGGCAACTCAGACGTGACCTGCTTGTCCAGCCTGACAGCTGCTTTGTGACGTTTTTCACTTAGGGAAGTCGCTGCTGTGCCATAGGCGGCCTCAGCTTCAGCCAAAACCTTCTTCAGGGCATCCACCCTGTTTTCCCCAGCATCCAAGGCTTCCAGTTCATCCGAGATACGCGCCATCATCCCTGGCAGTTCCATCACTGGAACCTTATGTTTTCGTGCCATAGCCCGCAAGGCAAACAGCCGCTCTTCTGTCTGTTCCAGTTCATAGGGTTCAAAAGCACATTGTCTAAGGGCTTCCTCTACAACATCCGTTGCCTCATCCGCCTGCAACAAAACCTGCTCCAGAGCCTTAAGGACGGGATCTGTCAGAGCCGCGCTGCTTTCAGGATGCCGCTCCAGCTTGCCCTGTGCTGACTTCAGGCTATTCAGCCCCCCGCTCAGAGAAAGTGCATTAGATGCCAGCTGAAGGTCACCAACAACCTTTTCAGCATTCATCATCACCTGCCGGCGGATTGCCAGCTCCTCTTCCTCATTTTCCAAAGGCTGGATCTTGTCCAGCTCCTCAAAGGCATGACGCAGATAGTCAGCCCGTTCCCTTATTTCTGTCAACCTGGCCTCATGAATTTGCAACTCTTCCAAAGCCTTTTGCATCTTGTCCCAGCTACTGGCAACCTTTTTGACATCCTTCTCCAGTCCAGCATACAGATCAACCATGTTACGATGGGTTTCGGCATCAAGCAATGCCCTGCTTTCATGCTGACCATGAATTTCAACAAGCTGGCTACCAATCGCCTTCAAAAACTGAACCGTGACAGGTTCATTATTGATATATGCCCTGGTCTTGCCATCTACAGTCTGGATACGCTTCAGGAACAACTGATCCTCTACCGTAATATCATTTTCTTTAAGTGTGTGATGAATGGCATGGTTTTTTGGAAGGTCAAAAACAGCAGTGACCTGCCCCTGTTCTTCACCCTGACGCACAAGTGAAGCGTCGCCCCTCGCCCCTAGACAAAGGCCAAACGCATCGAGCAAGATAGATTTTCCTGCACCTGTTTCTCCGGTAAGGACACTCAGTCCTTTACCCACTTCAAGTTCCAGCGTTTCAATCAGGACGATATTTCTGATCGAGAGCAAAGAAAGCATAATAATGTGCCATACTGTTTGGTCAGGCCCAGAATCATAGGCCAGATTAACACTCTTCTGTCTCCGACAAGATTCGTCACCTTAAAGTTAGGACAAAAAGAGAATGACTTACATTGTCTTACTTTTTATCTCAGAAAGGGTTCACAGCTGTTTTGACAGTTTTCCATGTTTTTGACAACCAGGAACTGCCACTGTTTCTCGGAGCCAGGCCGCCAGACTGTAACAAGGCATAACTATCCCTGTACCACGGGCTGTTTGGAAAATTGTGTCCCAATATCGCTGCTGCATTTTGCGCCTCATTAGCAACACCCAACGCCATATAGGATTCGGACAGCCGCATAAGGGCTTCCTCAACATGTTTGGTCTGCTGGTACTCCCGCACCACAACCTTGAAGCGGTTGATGGCCGCCAGATGGTTATGGCGTTTCTGGTAATAGCGACCAACTTCCATTTCTTTGGCTGCCAACACATCAAACGCAATCTTGATCCTGTTCTTTGCCTGTGCTGCATATCTGCTGTCAGGATACCGCCGTACCAGAACCTTAAGCTCCTTTAGAGCCTTTTTGGTTGAGGTCTGGTCATGCTTCGGATCCTTGATCTGGTCAAAATAGGAACTTGATATGATATATTGCGCCAGGGCTGACTCTTTTGTTCCTGGATGGAGTGTCGCATATCGCTTCGCACCGGAAATCGCGGCAGGATAGTCTGGCCCCTTAAAATGCGCATAAGCCGCCATAATGATTGCCTTACGAGCCAGTGGGGAATAGGGGTGCTGGCGGTCAACCTCTTCAAATTTCTTGGCTGCCTTTTCATATTTTCTGGCAGTCATATAGGCATCAGCTTCACGGTAAAGCGATTCCGCTGGCTTGGCTTCAGCGTCAATAACTGCCTTGCTGCCCCCGAAAAATGAGCCCATCTTTGGAAGAGAAGGCCCACCTCCTGAACATCCGCCGACAACGCCCGCCATGGCAGCAAGAAAAAGGCAGGTTGCCATTTTGTGCATCATTGTCACAGAAAGAAAGGTATTGGACGTATAAGTAGTCATGCAGCTATCAATTCTTATAAAATATATTCCAGGACTTAAGGTCTCGACAACACCAGAAACCATATGAACAGGAAAAATACTAAAACACATAGGCCACTCTGCAAATCCAGATGTGATATGAGTTCTTCCCGTTTATTATTTTACGCTTTTCGGGCAAACCAAACTCTTAAATAGCAAAGCCATTTTGGGGATACAAGAGCCTCCAGTCTAATGATTTACGATCCTATATCAAGGCAGAAAAGTAAATTTAGTCTGGAATATAGTCAACACAATTAATATGGTCAAAATAGGCAAACTCAGGTGTATTTATAACACATTTGCAAATTATTTTTAAGGATCTCCAAATATCTAAAATTTTCCTGTCCAGAAGACAGAAAACACAAAAGGGCTTCCAAAATAAGGGTAGTCGCCTACCCCATTATGGAAACCCTTGATAATAGCGAGAACTGAATCAATATCAGCACAGTATCTTACTGTCTGACAAACTTTAATTGACCATAACAGCCTGGGAAAATTCATTGTCATTATGTTCCCTGATACGGGGCGCATCAACATATGTCCATGCAGACTTGTCTGTCAACAACGCCTGAACAACCAAATAATTCATCCGGTGTCCACCCTTAAAAGATTTAAAGGCTCCCAAAATTGGTGCACCAGCCAGGGCAAGGTCACCAACAGCATCCATAGTTTTGTGGCGGACAAATTCATCGGTATAACGCAGGCCTTCAGGATTAACAACCTTGTCATCCTGCAATGCCACTGTATTGTCCAGTGAAGCACCCAAAGCACGGCCAGCAGCCCAAAGTTGTTTGACATCATCCATAAAGCCAAAAGTACGGGCGCGGCTCAGTTCGCTGCGATAATTTTCAGGTGTCACTTCAAGCTCAACACGCTGACTGCCAATCACATCATTGTCATAAGAAATTTCAACATCAAGCTTGAAACCGTCATGAGGAACCAATTCAGCATAGCTGTCACCTTCCTCAATCCGGACAGGCTTCAAGATTTTGATAAACCTGCGGGGTGCATCCTGTTCAACCAGGCCAACCTCATCAAGTGCCTCAACAAATAATGCTGAACTGCCATCCATGATTGGCACTTCGCCACTATTAATAGTGATAACAACATTATCGACACACAGGCCACGCAATGCAGAGAGGAGATGTTCAACTGTCGCAACGATATGGCCATCATCATCACCAAGAACAGTACAAAGTGTTACATTTTGAACCTGCTGACAATCAGCTGGAATATCAGAGACAACCTTATTATTTTCAAGGATATGGAAACGGATGCCTGTATTTACTTGGGCAGGATGCAGAGTAATGGAAACAGATGCTCCACTATGTACACCAGTGCCAGACATTTCAATGGCATCAGCCAGTGTTGTCTGCATAGCACCTATAAATCTGTTATATTTCATAGTATAGCGTCCCTATGCGTAATAATTCGCAAATAGGTAGGATGGGAACTTTTCCTCATCCTACTCCCCCAATGTCTCCAAAGAACACGCATTTACTTTTGGACTTCAGTTCCTAATCAGGAAAAAATATTCCGGATCACTCAATATACAACCACCGGGAACTTTATAAGTTAAGATTTTTATTTACGCGAACTTTAATTACAACTTTACTATACGCTGCTTCGGCCAAAATATCCAAATGACGCTTTGTTACATAGTGTTACGTTTTTACACTCCGAACACATTCGCGCTGGAAATAAAAGCACCATTCTTCATCAATTATTCATCAGCAAGGCCAACAAACCTGATTCCTGATTTTGCCGTTATTACTTTTCTTTTCTATCATTTCAAGCAAGAAGAGGTTTTTTGATCATATCGATCAAAAAACCCCCTTCAAATTGTCTTATCCTGTCTTTTTCCTCTTAAAGAAAGATGGGATTTCCATTTCTTCCTCTGCCGTCATTTTCATCCCGACAACCATATCTTCATCTTCACCCAAACCATTACCTGTAGGCACACCCAAAGAGTCTTGGTTCAATATTATCTTCGGTTCAACCTTCTCAAAAACCTCTGTTTCAGCAGCCATATTGCCACCAGAACCTGAAAGCTTTTTACCAAGACTGGAAAGCCTGGCAAAGAGGTTATTCCCTTCAGTTTCTGGCTGTTTCCCATCCTCTTTCTGAGCCTTCAAAGCCTTTTGCGCAATTGGAGAAAACTCATCAATGCCAGGAATTATGCCCCGTGAAACAGCTGGATCAGCAACAGGCAAAGGAACAAATAAAGGTTCTGGCTGCGCCTTTACACCGTCATTATTCTGTAACTTTTCAGCCACAGTAGTCCCCTGACCCTGACTTTTTTGTGTGTGGTTGATTGGCTGGATCGTCACATCTTCATCGCTGACCCACTCCTGATCAACCGTATTCGACTTATGACTATCTGATTCGTTCCCCATATCCAGCAATAAAGCATCATCCTGTGTCACAGCAACATTATCTGATTCCAGCTTCTGGACAGTCTTTTCATCTGCTGCTGATATTTCATCAAAGACTACTGGTTCCGGCTGGTCAGTTTCAGCAGGTATCACAACATCTCGTGCGATCACATTATGGGCTGTGCCAATTTTTGGCTGCAACGCAGACCCAACTTGTCCACCCAAGCCTGTTGCCAGGACTGAAACCAGGACATCCCCCTTGCGTTCCTCATCAAAAGTTGCGCCGACAATAATATTTGCATCCGCATCAACAACCTTGCGGATTGTCTCGGCAGCCTGTTCAACCTCAAACAATGTCAGATCCTTGCCACCAATAATGGAAATCAGAACACCTTTTGCCCCGTCAAGCGTCACATCGTCAAGCAATGGGTTTGTAATCGCAATTTCAGCAGCCTCACGCCCCCTATTTTCACCCGAAGCAATACCCGACCCCATCATTGACTTGCCCATATTGCTCATCACAATCTTGACATCGGCAAAATCAAGGTTAATCAGGCCTTCCTTGACCATAAGGTCTGTGATGCAGGCAATCCCTGAATGCAAAACCTTGTCAGCCATCGCAAACGCATCAGAAAATGTTGTCTGCTCATTGGTGATCCGGAAAAGGTTCTGGTTCGGTATGACAATCAGTGTATCTACGTTCTCCCGTAACCGGGTGATTGCCTTTTCTGCGGTATTCATCCGTGTCAGGCCTTCAAACTGGAAAGGCTTGGTAACAACCCCCACTGTCAAAATGCCCAGCTCCCTTGCTATACGGGAAATAACAGGTGCAGCACCGCTTCCAGTTCCGCCCCCCATGCCAGCTGTAACAAAGACCATATGAGCCCCATCTAGCACAGAACGTATTTCATCAGCAGCCTCTTCAGCAGCAGCGGCACCAATCTCGGCGCGCGATCCAGCACCAAGGCCTTCTGTCAACTGAATCCCTATCTGGATTACCTTTTCTGCCTTGGATGTCAACAATGCCTGGGCATCTGTATTGGCAGCGATAAATTCAACCCCCATAAGGCCGCCAGCCACCATGTTATTGAGGGCATTCCCTCCGGCCCCGCCGACACCCATTACAACAATCCTGGGCTTGAGTTCACGTAAATCCTTGTTTGTAATGCTGTCTACCATAACTGTCACTCAACTCTAAAAAAATTTATCTTTAACCTTGTTGGTAGTTTACAGAAACAGAGTGAATATTTGTTAATGGAATATTCAAAAATAGGGTATTGAAATAAGGACATGTTTAACTGTAAGCCATCTATGCTATGCAGGCATCAGATTGATATGATAGAGGGTTACAGGATCCAGGGTCTGAACAGATGTTATG
>JAJRRF010000145.1 GCA_024279735.1 Alphaproteobacteria bacterium | reverse complement strand
GGGCAGCTTTCGTACCCGTGAAGGTGCAAAAACCTTTGCCACCATCCGCTCCGTCATATCCTCAGCCAAAAAACAAAAACTCAATATCCTTGAAGTTTTGCAAAATCCTGGCTTGCTGGTTATTTAAGCTGGGGAGTTACCTGTTTTTTTATTTAAGGAGCATCTCTATGGGTCTTTCGGACAAGGAATGCCTGAAACAGGCGGGTATTATATTGAAGAAATTGGCGGTTCGGCAGACCTGTATTACAGCTGCTTCCCTCAAAAAACAGACAGGATAGGGGCAGAATATCAGGTTGTGCTGGCAGGCAGCGGCCAGGTCAGGAAGATATTCTCTCGTTCTGTCTTCCAAAAGCTGTGTTCCCTTGACTGGATTATGGCTTCGGGCAATGTCTATACCCTGTCACCTGCTGGAAAGAGTGCCTTGCGGCGCGGCCTGTCTGGTGGCAGTGATTTTGCTGTCCAGCACCAAAGTCAACGCACTGAAACCCGCGAGATAGACGGGGAAAAGCAGGTTGTCAAATTGTCTGGCAGTGACAGTCCGCTGGCATGGCTGGCGCGGCGCAAGGATGCCCGCGGCCAACCCATGATCAGCGCAGAGGAACTGCGGGCTGGCCTGCGGCTGGAGCAGGATTTTTATTTTGCAGGACTGTCCCCCAATATCACAGCAAACTGGAGTCCTGCAGGTGGGGCAGGCGGCAAGGCGCGCAAGCATGGCATGAGAGGCGGGACGCAAACCCCGGACCATATTATGGCAGCGAAAGATCGCATCCGCAAGGTGGTGGATCATCTGGGGGGGGCAAATGGCTATGGTTGCTCTTGATGTGTGTTGTTTTCATCTGGGGCTGGAACAACTGGAAAAGTCGCGCAACTGGCCGAAGCGTTCAGGAAAGGTGGTGTTGCAGCTCTCCTTACGGAGGCTGGCGGAATATTATGGCCTGTCCAGCACTGAAAATGAGGCCTGGTCCAGTTACCGTCCCCTGTCTGGCTGGGGCGCGGAAGGATACCGTCCCAAATTTCCGGAATAAGGTTATGGTTTTTTTTCGGACGGATTAGAAATTTGAGACTTGTTAGTTTGTGCGATAATATGCCATAAATAGTCAGAGTTGAGGCGTAACCAACAGGGTGACAGGATGATATTTGGCAAGGTGAAGATCCCGGAATATGAGGACAGCTGGAACAGTTACTTTACCAATATTGAGGGGCATCATGCCTCAGTCTTTTTCAATATGGGCCTTAAAAAGGTTGCTCCGGTTAAAAGTTTTCCAGCCTTGCTGGCTGTCAATATGCAATATCTTGACCATGATGAAAACGGTTTGCCAACAGCGGAACAAGCAGAAATACTGTTCCAGATTGAGGATGCCCTGACGCAGGCTCTGGAACAGGATATAGGCGCGCTCTATAGTGGTCGCATGACCTATCACATGCAGCGGGAATTCTATTTTTATCTGCCAGGCAATAAGTCGGTCAGGCAAGAAGCCAGGTCACTGGTTGAGGGGATTTTTGCCTCTTTTCTAGATTTTGCCTTCACTACAGATTGTGGGGAGGATGAAAACTGGGAGCATTTCCTGGAGCGGCTTTACCCTTCAGAGGAAGAACGGCAGACCATGAACAACATGTCCCTGCTGACTGTGCTGGCTGAGCAGGGGGATAGTCTGGAACAGCCGCGTATCGTGCAGCACTGGTGCTATTTTCGCGGGGACAATGTCCGCGCCCTGTTTCGCGGTGAGGTGGAGCAAATGGGGTTTGAGGTTGCGGCAGACCATTTTCATGATGATGAGTCTGAATTGCCGTACTCCATTACCTTCAGACGCAAGGATCAGATTGGTTTCAGGGACATCAATGCCTTGACATTGCCGCTTTACCATCTGGCCAAGAAATATAACGGCTATTATGATGGCTGGGAAGTGCCTGTGCTGAAGGACGGGGGCGGGGTGGAATCCTGAGTGTTTTTTTGAGGTATAATGAGGTTTCTACGCATTATCTTGTTATGAATGATGAGTTTTTCCTATATGAACATAGTGAATAAATTATTGATTTCACTCAGTAAATTTTAATTATTTGGCTTTACTCTAAGGCTATAAATTTAGGGTGATTTCACAAGAGTGAACTTTTTGCTTTATGGGTGAGATTTATTTTTCATTCAGTAAGGTATGGTGGCTTTGACAAAAAGAACTGTTTTTTGTGATCTGGTATTCGTTGTTGTTTAGGTGCGGGAGTTGGGTATGTCGAAGAAAATATTTGGTTTACGGGCAGGTTATCCTGCCATTATCTTGGGGCTTGTGGTTATACCGCTTCTGTCCGCATGTTCAGCTGTAATGCCAGCTGGCCCGAACCTGGTCGGTATCGGGGATTTTCAGGATGAAAGTCTTGGTGAGGACGGCGAGATTCTTTTTCAGAAGAAAAAGTTCGAAAGGCTTGACCTTCCTGCGCCGGATGTCACAGGTTCGTTGATGTGCAGTGTGACAGGACAGCCTATCCGTCCTGCCAAATACAGGGTGACTGTCCATAAGAATATGGACAGTCTACTGAAATAGGCTAGCCTATTTGCTGTCCTTGTCAAACAGGCTTTTGCTGATCTCGGCAATGCCTGCAATGGATCCCATCAGGTTGGTGGCCTCCAATGGCAGCATGATGACCTTCTGGTTGGGCGCAGTGGAGATAGCTTTCAGGGCATCGACATAATTATTGGCAACAAAATAGTTGATTGCCTGGATGTCCCCTTCAGAAATCGCCTTGGAAACCATCGCTGTGGCGTTAGCCTCAGCCTCGGCAGCACGTTCGCGAGCCTCAGCATCCAGGAAGGCAGCTTCCTTGAGACCCTCGGCTGAAAGGACAGCACCCAGCTTCTCGCCCTCGGCCTTCAGGATGGCGGCCTGGCGCAGTCCTTCCGCCTCAAGGATGTCAGCACGCTTGTTCCGTTCGGCCTTCATTTGCCGGGCCATTGAATCCACCAGGTCACGCGGCGGGGTAATGTCCTTGATCTCAATGCGGGTCACCTTGATGCCCCACGGGTCAGTGGCCTCATCAACCACGGTCAACAACTGGCCGTTAATCTTGTCACGGTTGGCAAGAAGCTCGTCCAGATCCATAGAACCCATTACAGTACGGATATTGGTCATGGTCAGGTTGAGCATGGCGCGCTCAAGGTTATGGACTTCATAAGAGGCGGATTCTGGCTGTAACACCTGGAAGAAGGTGACACCGTCAACCTGCACCATGGCATTGTCCCTGGTGATGACTTCCTGGGATGGCACATCCAGCACACGTTCCATCATGTTGACCTTGTGGCCAACCTGTTCCATGACGGGAATTAGAAAATGTAGGCCAGGTTCGAGGTTTTTGGTATAGCGTCCCCATTTTTCTACGGTATAGGACCAGCCCTGCGGGACAATCTTGACCATGTTATAGAGTAGGGCGATTGCAGCGGCTGCAATGGCGATGACAGCTAGGTCAAAATTTTGCATGGATTATTTGCTCCTAAAGCATAATGAAGACAAGTCGTTACGGCTTGTCTGGTTAAAGGATGCGACCAATAAGGACTCTGGAGCAAAAAATAATCAAGATTAAATGCATTTTGCTCTAGAAGAAATTATATTACTTCCCCTTATGTAGGAAGCCAGGGGGAATAAAAACAGGGGTGTATGGTTTATACACACTTTTAGGGTGCTTATTTTTTTGTTACACCCAAAAATGAGCCAGTAATGTCCTGGCAATGTCCATGTAAAAAACCGCCTAACCTATGGAAAGGGAGACGGTTTTTTTCAGGTGTGGATGTCTATGGGGAGAGGCAGGGCCTATTTGGCATCAGGGTGCTCATCATAAAAGGTTTTGCACTGGGTGTTGCAGGGAACAGAGATACGCTTGGAAACGCTGCCCTTCATCATGCTGACAATTTCACCATAACAAACATTATTTTCCTTGACGATACGGCTGATCATGGCCTTGGACTTGATCAGTTCCTGACAAACAGTCTCGACCTTGCCAGAAGCAAGATGGACATTACTCTGGCGGTTGCGTTTACTATAGATATGTTGTGGGGCAAGTCCTGTTGCAAAGGCTGTGCCAACCAGAAGCCCGGCAGTGGCAGACGCATTTCTCAGCTTCTCAATGGAAACCCATTCAACAATCTTTTCGCCGTTAGGCTGGAGGACTGAAATCAGGACATCGCCATTATTGCAGGCCCCTACCTGAACCTCTACGTCCTTGTCAGTCCTGACCTTCTGGTAGTTGAGCGAGCTGGTGCAGGCAAAGTTCTTCTCCCACAGGGCACGCTGTTCCTCAGCATGGCGGACAGTGCTGTACTTTACATCATATTTCCAGGCATTATAGATGTCCATAACGGTCGGGACAGCACCGAACAGGGCTCCGAAAACAGCAGGGTACACTAAAAATTTTTGCCATATAGCCATGGTTTTTTTGACAACGACATGCTGGGGTGCGTTGCTATCCTGCATCTGGGGTTCTGTATTCATGAGGCCTCTCCCTGTTTTGTATTGGTCAATCCAGCCCTATTATGGGGTCTTTCTGCTTCCTGGTAAATGATTTTTTAAAACATATGGCTGTCTGTTTAAAAAGACCATGTTTTGTCAGGAAAGAAAGCTGGGATTTTTATTAAGGTATGATCCCATTTCTAACATGGCAAGCCTGAATGGAATCTGAACGGTTTCCGGGGCGGTAAGGCATCAAGGGCGGTGGCAGGGGCAAACTTTTCCTGTCCCTGCGGCCTTTGGCAGAATGAGAATTTTATAAGCCTATCCTAAGCAATAGTTCGGACAGTTTTCACCCAACAAAAAAATAAGTGAGCCCTCAATTTGTGGGAAGATGGTGTTGTAAACGACATCAATCCTTCAAAACGGAGGAACTCATGGACATTGTAACAACTGTTCTGGATCAAATGCCAG
>JAJRRF010000144.1 GCA_024279735.1 Alphaproteobacteria bacterium | reverse complement strand
TCAATAACTTAAAATCTCAAGAGTATTTAATTCTAGGTCTAGTCAAAAGCTAACCTGCAATTAAATAGCTCCAGCAGAATTTTAAAACATAAGTCATTGATATGTATATAAATTTTTAATCAGAAACTGTCCGCACTATTGATTAATGCAAACCCCTAAGAATAATAATGAAGCAAAGGAACTGGCTGTTATGGGCGGAGAAACTATTTGTGTTGACATGGGATCTGGTGCCGCCGAACTTCATATGCCAACAACAGTCAAAACCATATCCGAAGCGTTGTCTTCCCTTACGCATGCAGAATTAAAAAAAGCATTTGATCCTGAGGATATGAAAAAGCAACAGGTATATCCATCAATCTGGAATTTAGAAGAAATACTCGAAACTTTTCTTCTGCGAAATTTTGACGAACTTCAAGAGTTTTATGTGAAATCGGCCAAAAACAATGAAGCAATCTTTCTCTTTATGGTTTAAGGACAAAAAATGAGAAAACTAGAACGCGGCATGAAATTGCTGGTTGCCAGCCATAACCCTGGCAAGGTGCGGGAAATAAACGCCCTGATTGAGCCGTTTGGGCTTGAGGCGGTTTCAGCGGCTGAGCTGGATATTCCTGAACCTGTTGAGGACGGCGTTACCTTTGGCGAAAATGCCGCCATCAAGGCTCTTGCCTGTGCCAAACATGCCAATATGGTTGCCCTGTCAGACGACAGCGGACTTGAGGTTGAAGCCCTTGATGGCCAGCCTGGCATTTATTCTGCGCGTTGGGGCGGTGAAGAGAAAGACTTTGACCTTGCAATGGAAAAGGTACTGCGGGCATTGGAAAATGTAGGCGCAAGCAACAAGGAACAATGCAGGGCAAACTTTACATGCGCCCTGTGCCTGGCCTGGCCAGATGGCGAAACCCAGATTTTCGAGGGCAAGGTCTTTGGCCATATCACCTGGCCAATTCGCGGCAAGAACGGTTTTGGCTATGACCCCCTTTTTGTCCCCGATGGCCATGACCTTACTTTTGGCGAGATGGATTCAGACAAGAAGCACAAGATGTCCCACCGTGCCAATGCGTTCAAACTGTTTGTCGAGGCCTGTTTTGACTAACACATTGCCCTATCCAAAACTGAGTGCAGCTGACAGCCTTAGCCTCTATATCCATTGGCCGTTCTGCGTTGTCAAATGTCCCTATTGTGATTTTAACAGCTATGCACGGCGCGGGAAAATTGATCAACCAGCGTATCTAAACGGACTGAAGGCAGAAATTTCCACCCTCCACACCAACACCCAAAACAGAACCGTCCAGACCATCTTTTTTGGCGGTGGCACACCTTCCCTCATGCAGGCCTCAACCGTCCAGGGCTTGCTGGATCATATTGCGGGGCTTTGGAGTATTGCGCCAGACGCTGAAATTACGCTGGAAGCCAACCCCTCCAGTGTTGAGGCTGGACGTTTTTCTGGTTACAAAACAGCTGGAGTCAACCGCCTATCTTTGGGGGTTCAGTCTCTTCATGACGATGCCCTAAAGGCTCTTGGCCGTGTCCACAATGCAGATGAGGCTTTGAAGGCGATAGAATTGTCGCAAAAGCATTTCCCTCGTTCCTCCTTTGACCTGATCTATGCCAGGGAAGGCCAAACCCCAGCGCAATGGCATAGCGAACTCTCCCAGGCGTTGAAATACGCTGATGAACATCTCTCCCTCTACCAGCTCACCATTGAACAGGGCACCCATTTTGCCAAGCTTTATGAGCAAGGCAAGCTGTCCATACCCATAGATGAAGAGGCTGAAGAGTTTTATAACATCACCCAGGAACTGTGCGAAAATGCGGGGCTGCCCGCCTATGAAACCTCAAACCATGCACGGCAGGGCTGCGAATCGCGTCATAATATGGTCTACTGGTTATATGGTGACTATGGCGGCATTGGCCCTGGAGCCCATGGCAGGCTCAGGCTTGGAGGACAGACGGTTGGTACAGAGACGACGCGCTCCCCAGAAAAATGGCTCACGCAGGTACAGGCGGGACAGAATGACAACCACCAGAGCCAAATAATCAGCCTGGACGAACAGGCCGATGAAATGCTGCTGATGGGACTGCGACTGCACGAAGGTATTCATCTTGGTCAACTGTGGCAACGTACAGGCTTCTCTCCTGACAAGGACAAAGTCAGGCAACTTTGCCAAGATGGCCTGCTTGAAGTTTCAAAAGACAAAAAAACGGTCAGAGCCAGCATAAAAGGACGTTTTCTCCTCAACCATATTGTTCTGGAACTTGCTGCATCACCTTAGGATACCCTCAGAAAAAAGTGTTTAGGATAGCACAGAAATTTTTCTTGTCAGTTAGGCCAAAAATGTGCGTATAGCAGGCTATACAAGCATTTTTGAAACGACACTGATGGGAAAAAGATCAAGCTAAACATAACGATTGTTTTTGCGGGTGTCCTTAGGGAGTAAGACCCGTTTACCACAAATGAAGACCTTTATTATTGGTCAACTGTCCTGTCCCTAACCGATATGACATGAAAAAGCCTTTTCCTTTGTAATCAGGCATACTTTTCCCCAAAAAATATAAAAAAGCATCTTATATCCCCCATATGGGGGATGCGTGTAATGAAAACCTGTACTAGTATACATGGGCGATAACGTTACAAACTTTTTTAAGCATCACCTTCCTGGTCTCTTTCGTGCGTCCGAGACCTGGACGGTGCGTAGAGTGGTGAGGGTTATGCCCTGACCACCATCAGCGCATTTTCTTTTACCATTCTGCGGCTTAAACTTAAACCCTGACAGGGTTATCACAAATTTTCTCCAATGACCTAATAATACAAATTCACAAAAGGCGAGGCTCTTATAAACGCAGGAACTCCTCTGCTTATAAGGATTGTCATCACTTTGAAAGTAAGATCCCTTTTGTGAACGGATATAACGGGACTGCCTTATAGAGTCCCTTAAGGGGCTGGCTAGACACTCAAGAGCAGCCCTTTTTATTGCCACCCCCCCAAACCAACGGTTCACATTCCTGCCAGCATCAGCCTATTCAGGCGTTCTGCAAACTGGGCAGGGTCTTCAGGCAGGCCGCCCTCAAGGATGACAGCTTCATCCAGCAACATAAAGGCTAAATCCTCAAGGGTTTCTGCCTTGCCGGCTGCCAGTTTTTCCTGCGCAGCCTTAAGTAACTTATGGGAACTGTTAATTTCCAGCACCGGCTTGCTGACCGGCATCCCTTCCTGACGCATCTGCATCAGTTTTTCCATCACCCTGTCTGGCGCACCTACGCCCGCAACAAGACAGACCGGGCTGTCCACCAGACGGCTCGAAATCTTGACATCCTGCACCCTGTCCTTGAGAATGTCCTTTAGCTTGGTGACCAATTCGGCAGACTTGGCGTCATCTTCCGCCTTATTTTCTTCTTTGTCATCTTCCTGGTTCTTGGACTTGATGGCAGACAGGTCAACCTCGCCCTGGGTAATGGACTGGAACGGCTTGCTGTCAAAACCGGCAGCTGTTGACACCCAAAAACTGTCAATTGGGTCACTGAACAACAAGACCTCAATGCCCTTCGCCTTATAGCCCTCAAGCTGTGGTGACTTTTTCATCAGGGAAAGGTCTTCCCCTGTCATATAAAAAATTTTGTCCTGTCCCTCAACCATATCACTGACATAAGCTTTCAGCGAACGGGCATTATCCATCTTGGTGCTATGAAAACGTGCCAACTCAAACAGGTCATCACGGCGGCCCGGGTCTTCATAGAGGCCTTCCTTGATGACCATACCAAACTGGTCCCACATTTCCTGATAGGCATCAGCGCCCTTGTTAGCCATTTTCTTCAGTTCAGACAACACTTTGTTGGTCACAGCCTTGCTGATCGCCCCAACAATAGGGTTGTTCTGCAACATCTCACGCGACAGGTTCAGAGGCATGTCTTCACTGTCAATCACACCGCGCACAAAGCGCAGATAGTTTGGCAACAAATCCGCCTCATCCGTAATAAAGACTTTTCGGACATATAGCTTGATATGACCTTTCCGGCTTGGTTCAAACAGGTCAAACGGTTTCATCTTGGGAACAAACAACAGCACGGTATAGAGCTGGCGGCCTTCCGCAGTATAGTGGATGATACGGGCAGGCTCATCAAATGTGCTGGCCACCTCATTATAGAATTCCTTATATTGTTCGGGCGTAATTTCCGTCTTGGAACGCGCCCATAATGCACCTGATGTATTAAGTTGGCGCGTTTCCTGCTCCTGCTCCTCACCAACAACTGCCGCGTCCTCTATCTCCTTGCCTTCCTCATCCTTTTCGGGGGCTTTAGGGGTCACAAGCTCAATTGGGAAGCTGACATGGTCGGAGTAGGTCTTGACGATATGCTCAATCTCATGCACATCAAGAAATTTTTTGGCATCCTCTTTCATATGCAGGACAATCGTTGTCCCGCGTGAAACTGTCTTGGCAAGCTCCTCACTGGCCTTTTCCAGCTTATAACCGTTCATGCCGTCAGACGACCAGTGCCACACCTCTTCCTCACCAGCCTTGCGGCTAACGACATCCACCTTGTCCGCCACCATAAAGGCTGCATAGAACCCCACACCGAACTGGCCAATCAGGCCATGACCTGACTTTTCCTTTTCATCCTTATCAGCCTCAACCTTATCAATAAAGGCCTTGGTGCCAGAACGTGCGATGGTTCCCAGATTGTCAGCCATTTCCTCTTTGGTCATGCCAATGCCGTTATCCCTGATGGTCAGAGTTCCGACCTGTCCATTGGGAATCACCTGGATTTTCAACGCGCTGTCGTCTTTCAGCAAATCGCCCTGGGTAGCTGCCATATAACGCAGCTTGTCACAGGCATCCGCCGCATTGGAGATCAGCTCACGCAAGAAAACTTCCCGCTCAGAATAGACACTATGCACCATCATATGGAGCAGTTTAGAAACTTCAGCCTGAAATTCATGCTTGTTTTCAGTGGTGGATGCAGACATGACAATTCTCCTAAAGGCCATCCCTGGAATGGCACAATATAATTCGAGTTCAATTTTAATATGTTTTTCAGATCTCTTGCATAACCGATTATCATGGGACAAGGCAGCCATTTTTGCTGACGAAATGGCTGATCGGTGTGATAAAAGAAGGTTATGGACAAGCAGGCGGGATAGTACAGGAAAAAGGCCATACAGTGCAATAAAAAAGACCATACCCTTTTGGATACGGCCAGTTATTCACCTGAATGGTAACAGGGAAGTTGTTGAGCGACTGTTTTCAGATCTGCGCCTGGAAGGGGCTGGGGGAGGCTGATTTCCAGGTTTAGGCTTGAGAACATCGCTCAACAAGGTCATAATAGCCCCAAGATAGTGACCGAGATGTGATTCAAAAGTGACAACAATAAGTTTCCACACCCAGATCACGGTTGTATGAACAGGAAACACTCGTCTGTGACTTTATGGCAACAAGGCAGGCTGTCTCACAGCAAACCATTCATAACTGGTAGAGAAATCCTAAGGAAAGTTCCCATATGACACCGCAAAAGATCGTTGTGCTTGGTGCAGGCATTACTGGCCTCTGGCAAGCCTATATCCTATCGCAGCGCGGCCATGACGTGACCCTTGTTGAACAGGGCAATACTGCCTTTAACAGGGCTGCCAGTGCCGTCGCCGGTGCCATGCTTGCGCCCTGGTGCGAGGGGGAAGCTGCCGAACCTGCCATCCAGGAATTGGGACTCCGCTCAATCCAGCTCTGGAAAGAGGTCTTTGGGGGTGTAAAGCAGAATGGCACGCTTGTCATCGCCCAGCCACGGGACAGGAATGAGCTAAAACGTTTTGCTGCCATGACCCAAAATTTTAAGACTGTTGACGAAGCAGCCATCAGCCAGCTGGAACCCGTACTTGAGGGACGTTACCGTACTGGCCTGTATTACCCAGAAGAAGCCCATATGCAGCCCGTTGAGGCCATGAACCAGATGGTTCAGCTGCTGATGGCGGGCGGGGCCAAGATTATATGGAACTGTAGGGATATAGGCGACTTGCCAAACCATGACCTGCTGCTTGACTGTAGGGGGATGGCTGCCAAGGATGAACTCAAAACCTTGCGCGGCGTACGCGGCGAACTGCTTGTGGTCCAGTCCGAAGAAATATCCCTGTCCCGCCCTGTGCGTCTCCTGCACCCACGTTTTCCGCTTTATGTTGTCCCCTGGTCAGGCAACCGCTTCATGATTGGGGCGACTGTTCTGGAAAGTGAGGAAAACGGGGCTGTCACAGTACGCTCTGCCCTTGAGCTGCTTGGGATGGCCTACGCCCTGCACCCTTCCTTTGGTGAGGCAGAAATACTCAGCTTCAGGGCAAATGTCCGTCCCGCCTTTCCTGACAATATCCCTAAAATTATTAGGCAGGAAAAGCGGCTTTATGTTAATGGTATTTTCAGACATGGATTTTTAAATGCCCCGGCCCTGGCTGTTATGGTTGCCGACTATCTGGAAACAGGACGCCATCCGGGCGAGATGTATAAGGACGTTTTTGTTGAAGATAACGGTCAATGGTAATCCACTGGACAGTTCGGCCAAAACCCTGGCGGAGCTTTGCCTTGAGCTGGACTATGGCAAGGCCAAGATAGCGACAGCCCTGAACGGGGACTTTATTGCCAAGGAGCAACGCGTGGAGACAGTCCTTCAGGAGCAGGATTCTATCGAAATTGTAGCCCCGCGCCAGGGAGGTTGAGTCATGCCTGACCTTACAAAAGCCAATGACAAATTTTCCCCGTATGGACGAGAACTCGACTCCCGCCTGTTGCTGGGAACTGCGATGTATCCCTCCCCTGATATTCTGCGCCAGAGTGTTGAGGCTTCACAAGCAGGTATTGTGACTGTCTCCTTGCGCCGCGAATCTGCCCGCAAGCAGACAGGCCAGGGATTTTGGGATCTGGTCAAGAAACTTGGTGTTGATGTCCTGCCCAACACTGCGGGTTGCCACACCGCCAAGGAAGCCATTACCACAGCCCTGATGGCACGCGAGCTGTTTGACACCAAATGGATCAAGCTGGAAGTCATTGCCAATGATGACACCCTACAGCCAGACCTGTTTGGCCTGGTCGAGGCTGCCCGTGAACTGTGCTCACAAGGCTTTGAGGTGTTCCCCTATACCACAGAAGACCTGGGCGCGGCAGACCGCTTGCTTGAGGCCGGCTGTGAAATTCTTATGCCCTGGGGAGCCCCAATAGGGTCTGGGCGCGGCCTCAACAATATTTTTGCCCTGGAAACCATGCGCAACTATTATCCAGAAATCCCTTTGGTGATTGATGCCGGCATTGGCGCGCCGTCCCATGCTGCCCTGGCGATGGAAATGGGCTATGATGCTGTCCTACTTAATACTGCTGTCGCCAAGGCTGCCGCCCCCGTTGTCATGGCGCAGGCTTTTGCCATTGCCATTGACGCAGGCCGAAAAGCCAGGCGGGCAGGGCTGATGGAACAGCGTGATATGGCCTCCCCCTCTTCTCCTGTCGTAGGAACCCCCAGCTTTCATTTTTCAGAAAGCTGAAAGAATCCCCCCCATATAAACCAACCAAGAATGATGCAAACCATGCAACTCTCCAAATTTTATCCAATCCTTCCCTCTTCTGAGTGGGTTTCACGGCTTGTCCCGCTTGGTATCAAGACAGTCCAGATCCGCATAAAGGAGCAGCCTGAAGATGAAATTGCCAGGCAAATTTCCGAAGCAATCGATGTGTGCGGAGTCCATGATTGCCAGCTTATCATTAACGACTATTGGGACATCGCCCTAAAGGCCGGAGCCAGCCACATCCATATTGGACAGGAAGACCTTGCCGCCCTAACAGCTGAAGACCTGGAGCAAATCAGGGAGGCTGGTATCAGTCTGGGTATCAGTACCCACAGCACCATGGAACTTTATACCGCCATTGCTTTTGAACCGGGCTATATTGCCCTCGGGCCTATCTGGGAAACAACCCTCAAGAAAATGAAATGGCAACCTCAGGGACTGGACAAGATACAGGCCTGGAAAACCATGTGCAGCAAACCCCTGGTTGCCATTGGCGGGATTACTCTAGAACGCGCGCCATCTGTCTTTGAACGCGGCGCGGATTCGATTGCCGTTGTCAGTGACATTATTATGAATGACAATCCTGAACAACGCGTCAGCCAATGGCTGGAACTGGGTCAGACCGCATAACACAAACCCTCTTCCCTTGACAGGAAGCAGACCTTTGACCAATATCAATGATACCAACAGTTATATTTATCCTGTTTACCTCCCGCCAACTTCATGGCAAAGTCCTTCAGGTAGAAAAATAAAAAGAAAACAGCTTTGACACCCTTAACTTTACTATTCGATTAATTTTGCAGGTGTCCTTCACCAGCACCCTTGGCCAATCCTTTCCTCAAGAGAGGTATTTCCCCATTACAACCTGACACACAAAGGATTTACAGATGCACCCCAAATGTAAGACTTTGTCAGGCCAGGCCATTTCACTCACACTCATCATTTTTCTGTTGCTTTACCAAAGCGCGTTTGCAGCCAGCGAGACACCCCTCCTCCAGTCTGATGCAGCAAACCCCCTCCTGTCAGCCCTCGCTGCGCTTTATGACATACTTGTTATGGTTCTCAGCACAATATCAGGGCTTTATTTTACCTATCTCCACGACACACTCACTACAACCATCTCTAAGTACTGGCCCGCAGGCTGGCCGCAATATCCTGCCATGCTGGCAACCTACCAAGGGCTGTTCCACACCATTCCGCTTTGGTTTACTGACACCCTCTGGCCATCCTCCCTGCTTGGGAAGTTTCCGCGCTGGGGAATTGACCTGTTTCTCCTGACTGAGATTTTTTATATCGCCTTGCGTCTTGTCACCCACAGGGCTGCGCCATTTCAGGGAAACCGTTTTGTCCGTTTTCTCAAGACGATGGCTTATGAAAGTTGGGTGTTCATCAAGGCCCCGTTTTTTGCCCTCTTCTCCGTGATTTTTTTCCTGATGAAAAGTGAGCATCGCAAACGCCGTATCCTGTTGTTCTGGCTATATACCATCTTGATAACAACCACTGTCATTGCCCTGGTTGCCTGGCGCGCCCATGCCACAACTGGCACATAATACGCATTCTTCTGAATTTTAGTCATCCAAGTTTTTAGCCTTATAAAGGCAACTTTCCGTAACCAGGCAGCGATAACATTCTGGCTTGCGCGCCTTGCAAATATACCTGCCCTGAAGGATCAGCCAGTGATGGGCGTGGAGCATAAATTCCTTTGGAATCACCTGCTCAAGCTCTGTCTCGACAGCCAGCGGCGTACTGCCTGGTGCAAGCCCAGTTCGGTTACCAAGCCTGAATAAATGGGTATCCACCGCAATCGTCGGCTCGCCAAAGATGATATTCATCACAACATTTGCCGTCTTGCGCCCTACCCCTGGCAGCTTGACCAACTCATCCCGGCTATCAGGCATTTTCCCGCCAAAATCTTCCAGCATCATCTTGCACAGGGCAATCACATTCTTGGCCTTGGAGCGGTACAGGCCAATGGTCTTGATATAGCCCTCAAGCCTTTCCTGTCCCAATGCCAACATTTTTTCTGGAGTATCGGCAACCCTGAACAGTTCTTTGGTGGCCTTGTTGACCCCAATATCTGTGGCCTGCGCTGACAGGACAACAGCAATAAGGAAGGTAAAGTCATTGACACTGTCCAGCTCACCCTTCGGCTCAGGGTTGTCAGCCTGCAAACGGGAAAAAAAATCCCGCACCTTTGCCTTCCCCATTTTCCTCTTGGGGTTGGCAGGATCAGCTTTAGGCTTGGGTTTGGCCTTGCGGGTCGTCTTCCCTTTGGCAACCCTTGTTTTCGTCTGTTTCACCATCTCATTCCCCTGACTTGTCCCTGCCTACAAAAACTTATATACTGCCTGCAAACCGATTTACCTAAAATCTTGATGGAATAGCTATGGAACACCCTATAAGCCAGGACAATACAGAGATATTTTCGGCAAAACTGACTGCCCACCGCTCCTTGTCGGCCAACGCCTTTTTGCTGTTCATGACCATCATTACCCTGTTCAGCTTTGTCACTGGGCTATATTTTTACAGTCTCGGAGCCTGGCCTGTGTTTGGCTTTTTTGGGCTTGATGTTTTGGCAATCTATTACGCTTTCCGTATAAATTACCGTGAGGGCGAGACCTATGAGACTGTCCACCTGACAAATGACAGGTTGACCATCACCCGCTACAAGGCAAATGGACAGGAAAACAGCTGGTGCTATAATCCCTATTGGGTGCGGCTGAAGCTGGAAGAAAGGCGCGGCAAAGCTCCCCTCCTGACCATAACATCCCATGGCAAAAGCCAGGTATTTGGAGATTTCCTGATCCCTGACGAAAAGGCTGATTTTGTCCGCGCCCTTTCCGATGCCCTCAAGACCTGCCAGCCCAACCCATAACCTGCAATGCTATTTTTTATTTTCTGGCAACGGCAATTCCTCAAAATAACCCGGAACAAGCTTGCCATCTATCACTTCTGACGGATGCCATTTGGAATAGGCAGAACCTTTGCGGTAAGAGGCCTGCCAGCCAACAAGCCCAATCACCATCGCCAGGCCAATGCCGCTGAGAAGTTTAAACGGGGCACGGTCCCAGATTGTTTTCCGCCTGCCCCTGCTGACTGCAAACCAGCCCCATACCCCATAAGCGATAAAGGGTGAAAATAATAACAGTGTCATTTCAATAAACATTCTCATGTTGAATATAGACCCCTAATCCTAAGCAATAACGGCTTTCTGGTTTCAGCCTATATCACTGTTATAACAGTTTTCATATAACTGCCTGATAATCTGGGCAGTCACTCCCCAAATATTATAAACCTTACCATTCTTCATGCGGTAAGGCATTTCATAAACCTCACGGCTTCTGCCTTTCCAATATAGCGTTCTTTTGTGGTGATTGTCAGGTGACATCAGGAAATCAAGCGGGACTTCAAACACCTCGGCAACCTCCCCTTCATCTGGCACAACACGAAACCCTGTCTCCAACTGCGCCACCAAAGGGAAAATACAGAACCCCGAACTGGTCTTACATGATGGTAAAAACCCCAATGGCTGGATAAAATTTTGTGTAATTCCTGTTTCTTCCAGGGTTTCACGCAGGGCAGCCTGCACCAGGGAGCTGTCTGCCTGCTCAACCTTGCCGCCAGGAAAGGCAATCTGGCCAGCATGTTTTTCCAAAAGGTCAGAGCGGCACGTGAGCAGCACAGTTGCACCGCCTTCTCGCAACACCACAGGCAACAAAACCGCCGCAGGACGCAAAATACTGAGACGTGGCTGGTCTTCAATAAGCGGAATCAGGTCTGAAGCCTGGCTACAAAGGCCAATATTTGAAAGATGGGACTGCCAGTGGGTATAGGGCATAAAATCCCCCTAGCCCTGTGTATTATTCCACTGGATAACCTGGCAGGGCACGGCTGAAGCTACGCATTTTTGCCATTTTCCCCCACTGCATTGTACCTTATGCCTTTGAGATATGCTCCAGTGGCTATATTTTTTGCCATGTTGCCCTACGACCTTTTTGCGCCAGGCACGAATCGCATTCATTTTATGGGGCTTGCCGCTCATGGCTGTAAATTCCGCACTAACCAACTTCAGGCATCGCGGATTTTTCCCCATCTTTGCTGGCACATTGGCAGAGCCAGCATTTTCAGGATTTCCCGTCCCTAAAGGTCTGACCTGATATACCTTTTTTGCAGAATCCTGCCCAGTTGCCTTCTGCGCACTGGCAGCCGACAATGTAATGGATAGGCTAACAATAGTGGTCACCAAAACAGTCATGGCATAAAAACGGGAGCTGAACATTTCCATTACAGGCAGGCCTTTCAAAAGAACAGGATAAGTACACAAAACAACCCCGTATTGCCATGGCAACAAGGCCAAATCATGAAGAAAAGGTTAATTTGGCGGAAATGCCCCTGCCTTCAGCATTCCATAAAATTTTAACCAAAACCATGCACCGATCCTTATCTTTCTACCCTTAGGGTGATGAGCAAGTCTTGTTAAATCTTTTAGAGTTAGGTGTCTGTCATGAAGCGTCTGTCCTTTTGTTTGTCTGCTGTTTTTCTGTTGCCTGTCAACGCAAGTGCCGAAGTTATCAGCCTTGGTGCCGGAACAACAGTCGTCACTGAAATTTCCCGTGAAGGCCGTATCACAGGCTCTTATTATTCCCGTAGTAGGGTACAGACCAAGGATATCATCAGGAAACAGGCCAAGCCTGTCTTTGCAGGAAGCGTCACCATTGAACCTGCCAAAAAGGCCGTTAAAAAAGTCGCCGTCAAGCCTGCCAAGGCTGTCGCTGTTGTCAAAATGCCACCAATGCCTGTGCAGGAGTCAGTCCCTGCAATGGTCAAGCCATCACAGGGCGTTTTGCCAAAGGTGGATGTTGTCAATGACATGCCAATGCAGGCAACAGACAGCGACATGAGACAGCCCGCAAAGTCTGCCCCAGCTGCTGACCACGCCCCGCGCGGTTCTCACGAAGAAGGCAGCCACAGGCCTGCTCACGTTTCAGGTGAAGAAATGGAAAGACGGATGCACCGCTAATGCCGTGCCCTATTGCTACAGTAACCATAAAAAAGCCAGCCATGAAAAAGGGGCAGGCTTTTTGTCTTTCTTTAGTCAACGCAGCGATTGACAACTATTCCCTATGACTGACTAAAATACTCATGTTCCATTTTCTTCAGCGCAGCAAAAAAAGGATGCCCTTCCCCCAAACACTCATATAGCTCAGATGGTTCTGGAAGTTCCCCAAAACCAACTTTTTTATAAAAGTCCATAACTTCCTCAAAATACAGTTCTGCTGCTTCAGCCTGCCCCATCTTACAAAGACAATGACCAATCTGTTCCTGAAGTTTCACATATCTCCAAATATCAAACTCTTCCCTTAACTGACTGGTATCAACATCCTGGTACTCCGACAAGGCATCGCTAAACTGCGCTTCATCTTTGTAACTATGAGCCTTGTCATGATAACAATGGGCAGAATAGAGCCTTGCTATTAAGTGTTTCGGGCTTCTTTCCAAAGCCTGTAGAAACAGCTCATGAGCTTCGCAAATATCGTAATAGTCCTCAGCAAGAAGATAGAGAACATATCCCATGCCATAAAACTCTTCAGCTTCTGGCTGATCCATCCCCTCAAAAAGAGACTTAATCTCAAAAGAAAGCAGTTTTCTGTATTCCTTGCTTTCAGACCTTTCAAACAAATCCAGTTTCTTTATAAATTCTGTGTTCATCACGCACTTTCCCTAAAACGGCCAGACCCAGATAATCATTGGGATAGAGACCGCAACCACCAAAATCTCCAGTGGCAGCCCCATCCGCCAATAGTCGCCGAAACGGTAGCCGCCCGGCCCCATAATCAAGGTGTTGTTCTTGTGGCCAATCGGGGTCAGGAAGGCGCAGGACGCGGCGACAGCAACGCACATCAGGAACGGGTCGGGGCTGATATTGAGCTTGGTGGCAATATCAATCGCCACAGGCGCGGCGACAACTGCTGTTGCGGTATTGTTCAGCACATCTGACAGGGTCATGGTCACAAGCATCAATATGGTCAGCACCACAGCCGGGCCGTAGCCTTCCGACATTGTCACAATTTGCTGGGCAATCAGCGCGGTGCCGCCGCTGCTCTCAAGGGCAGCCCCAATCGGGATCATTGAGCCCAGCAGCACAATCACTGGCCATTCAATAGAAGTATAGACATTGCGCAAAGGCACAATATCCAGCCCGACATACAGCACAACCACAGCCGCCAGGGCGATTGGCAAATAGAGATAGCCCAAAGAAGCCAGCAGGATTGCCCCCGCAAAGATCACCACACTGAGCAGGGATTTCTTGCGCTTGACCACTTCCAGGTCACGCTCCTGAAGCGGCAAACCGCCAAGCCAGCGATTAATGTCTGGCAACTGGTGGGTCGGGCCAAGCAGCAACAGGACATCCCCTGTCTTGATCCGCAGCTTCCTGACCCGCTCATAAAACCGCTTGCCGCGCCGCGACACCCCAAGCAGGGTAATGGAATGGTTGTGCAACAGCCGCAGCGACAGGGCAGAGCGACCCTCTATCAGCGCGCCTTCAGGAACCACCACCTCCATCAGTGACAGATCCTTGCCCAAAAAACCTGACTTTTTTTCGGTGCCGACATATTCCAGCTTCAGATCCCCAACCAGGGCATCAATAGACTTTGCCCCTGCCTCAATCACCAATATGTCACCTGGCTCAATCACCACCAGCCGTGCCTGGCCTGGTTTGCGTTGGCCATCGCGCACCAGTCCAATAATGGCCGCATCATTATTCTCGGTCATCTCATCAAGTTCGCGCACCTGCTTGCCAACCACCTTGCTGTCCAGGCTGACCCGCAATTCTGCAATATATTCATTGATCTCAAACAGGTCTGTGCTGACATTACCGTTCCCCTGCGCCCTGGGAATAAGCCGCCAGCCTATAAAGGCAGTGAACAATACCCCAGCCACAGCAACCGCCAACCCCACAGGCGCAAAATCAAACATGCCATAGGGCGCGCCCAAGGCCTTTTCACGGTAAGAGGCAATTATGATATTGGGCGGTGTGCCGATCAGGGTCACCATCCCCCCCAAGATAGAGGCAAAGGACAGCGGCATCAGGGTCAAAGCAGGGCTGCGCTTTTCCTTAGCCGCCGCCTTGAGGTCGACAGGCATCAACAAGGCCAAGGCAGCCACGTTATTCATAATGGCAGACAGGCCAGCCGCAAGGGCGGACATAAAACCAATATGGGCAAATACAGAGCGGCCAGACTTGACAACATATTTCGCCAGCACCTCAATCGCCCCTGAATGAGACAGTCCCCTGGAGACAATCAGGACGAGCGCAATAATAATGGTGGCGGGATGACCGAAACCGGAAAAGGCCTGCTCCTTGGGGACAACCCCCAGAATCAGGGCAACCACCAACGCGCCAAAAGCCACCTGGTCATAGCGGAACTTGCCCCAAATCAACATGGCAAACACAACCGCCAGCAAGCTAAAGAGAATAATTTGGTCCTGTGTCATATAGCCAGGGTCTCCATAAATTAGGGTATGTCAGGAAAAATGGGAATCAGGAAAACAGCGCATCCAAATCCAGGCTGATACCAGGCGGATCAAGGACAAGACTGCCTGTTTTCACTGCTTCGGCCCTGATCTCTTCGCCTTCCCTATAATGGTGCATGATGCTGTTCAGCACAGGATCAATAATAAGGTAATGCTTCACAGAATCCAGGGTAAAATAGTCCGCCAGCTTGCTGCTGACATCTTTCCAGGCCGTCGAGGGGGAAAGGACTTCAACAATAATCACAGGGTTGGGGACTGTGAGAGACTTTCCATCATGCTTGTCCCCGCAATAGACAAGGGCATCAGGGATATAGGAAATCGAGTCTGATATTGGCACTGTAACGCCATCTGTCAGGGCATGGCATTGCTTTCCTGCCTTATCAATAGCCAGGCGCATGGCAAGAACCGCCTCCAGCTTGGCTTCTATATGCTCAATCCTCTCAGAATGCCCTTTTATGGGGTCATGCCTACGCACAGGGATACCGTCATGCAGTTCCCATTTTCCTTCCTGGGTTTCATACCACTCCATAAATTCGGCAACAGTCATTTTCTTTATGACCGGTTTTTCCAGGGCTGACATCGTTTTCCTCCGCTTCAGTCATGATCTTTCTCCTATTTTATGCTAAATGAGGCACAGATACAAACCTGTAATTTTAAAAGGCGTGTTATGAAAAATTCAGGACACCCAAGGAGCAGCCATGAAAATAACAGCCAACGGCATTGATATTGCCTATGATGACCACGGGGACAAGGATGCCCCTGTTATTCTGGCCTGTCATTCCCTGGCCACCAACCGCGCGGTATGGGACGCTTTTGTGCATGAACTGTCAGACCAATACCGCATCATCACCCCCGATGCGCGCGGCCATGGGCAGAGCGATGCCCCAAAAGGGGCGTATGACTTCACCGCATTGATGAACGATGTCACAGGACTGATGGACGCTTTGGAAATCAGCCAGGTGCATTATGTTGGGCTGTCAATGGGCGGCTTTATTGGCCAGCACCTCGGTATCCATGCCCCAGAGCGGATCAAGACCCTGACGCTGTCCTCCACGGCCAGCCAGACCCCCAAGGCGGGACAGGAAGCCCTTGACGGGCGCATTGCCCAGGCAGAAGCAGGGGGCATGGAAAGCCTGGTAGACGGCACAATAGACCGCTGGTTTACAGACGACTTTCAGGAGAGCCACCCGCAAATCATTGAACCCGTTGAAAAAATGGTCATGGCCAGCCCTGTGGCCGGTTTTGTCGGCTGGTGTCATGCCATCAAAACCCTCAACCTGACAAGGCAACTTCATAAAATTACGTCACCTACCCTGCTCACGGTAGGTGACCAAGACCCAGGCACGCCTGTTGCAGCCTCGCAGGCCATCTTTAACCAGCTGCCGGAAGCTGAAATGGTAATCTTCCCAGAATCCTCCCACCAGCACCCGCTGCAATACCCCTTTGAATATGCCGATTTGGTGCGCGACTTGGTTGATGACTATGAAAACCCTGACAAGGACATATGGGATGATGAGGTTTAAAAAGCAACGTATATACTTATAATAATACAGAATACACATAAAACCGAAACATATATACTTGCATGTATTTATATATATTGCTGACGTTAATCTAATATTAACCATGAATCATTAATATAATCATCATAACTACTATTTTTAAAATGGGATTGCGTTTTATATACTTTAAAACAGCCCAATATTTAAGAAGCAGGTTCAGGAGTGTATTATGAATTTTTTTAAAGCAGGCAAGAGATTTACAGGGCTATTTTCAGGGGTTGTTGCAGGTTTCCTGCTCACAACATCTGGACAAAATGCCAATGCCGCCCTCACCAATTGCGATACCTTCAGCCAATTGGCCTGCCTTACTGCTGCACCTGCAAAAAAGCAAAAACTCAACAGGGGTTTCCGCACCAAATCCCGCTTTAAAAGAAAGCTCAGGCATTCCTATAAGCACCGCAGACAAAATCGTAGAGTCATCCTGCCCCATGTCCAGACCCACTGCTTTCCGCAACGTCTGCGCAGACTGATGGATCAGGTTGAACGCCATTATGGCAAAAAGCTTGTCCTGACTTCAGGTTATCGCTCACCGCGCCATAACCGCCGCATCAATGGCGCAAAACGCTCTCAGCACATGCACTGTAAGGCCGTTGATTTCCAGATTAGAGGTGTCAACAAGTACAGCCTGGCACGTTATGTCAAGACCCTGCCATCTGTAGGAGGTGTCGGTTCATATTGCGGCAGCTCCTCTATCCATATGGATGTTGGCCCAAAAAGGTCATGGCATTGGGGATGTGGCAAACGTAAAAAGCGCAGTATCTATGCCAAAAAACGTAACCGTAGCAAGCGTCATTACCGCAAGTCTTACCGCACGGCCTCTTACCGCGTTAAAAGAAAGACACATAAAAAAAGCTGGTCCTACTTCAATAAAATGTAGGGCAAAATATAACACCCACCAGGCCTCCAGGTCTCCTGGAGTCCTCGCCCCTTAAGGAGAATATATGATATGATTATTTTTGGACTTTTGTTTTGGCTTTCGCGATGGCAGGCAAGATCAATTGATGGATCACCTTTGTGTTGATCGGACCAGGATATTTATAGACAATAACCCCCCTGTCATTAATCACAAAGGTTTCGGGTACACGGTGTACCCCCAGCTCAATCCCGTCACGCCCCTGTGCCATGCCAATGGCAGCATAGGGATTTCCATATTTCGCCAGAAAGGACTTTGCCCCCGAGGCAGTATCCTTAAAATTAAAGCCGTAAATCTGCGCGCCTGATGCCTTGGCCAGCTCTTCAAGATATTTATGCTCATAACGGCAACTGACACACCAGGATGCCCAGACATTCAGGATGGTATATTTTCCGCTTTTTCTCAACATCTCACCCGTAAACCCTGGTACTGGCTGACCCTTCGCATCCAGCAGTCCCGTCACAGGTTGCAGTGTAAAGTCTGGTACAGACTTCCCTATCAGGACAGAATTTAGCGTATGTTCCCCGCCCTTGCCAAACACCAGCTTGAGAAAGAATATTCCGCCAACCAGCACAAACAGCATGAGCGGCAACATTATGCTCCAGCGCATTCCCTCTTGCGGTTCTTTGCTGGCAACTCGCAACTTTTCATTCATGAAGCAACCTCGCCCCCTTCTGCCTTGCGTTTCTTTTGTGCCTGAAACTCATCAAGCAATTTTTGCTGCCTACGCTCATCCAGCACTATCCATACTGTCAAAACAACCATCACCACTGCAACGATTGCATAGCAACTGAAGGTGTAACCTGCGTATTTTCCATCAAACATCTGATATTCCTAATTTGTGAGCACACGGCCTAGTTTGTCACCATATGGGCTGTAGCTGAACTGCCTGCCTGCTCAACCTGACGCATTCTCCTGGCCTGCACCCTGCGCCTCAAAATTTCAGCGCGCATCGCCTTCATGTGCAACAACACCAGAAGCAGTGAAAATGCAATAAGCATCGTAAAGAAAGCTGGCAAGTAAGCCTTGTCCAGGGCAGGCTTGGTAATTTTTGCTGCGTCCAACACACTGGCTGTCTGGTGCAGGGTATTCCACCAGATCACAGAATATTTAATGATTGGCAGGTTGATTGAACCGACCAGTGCCAGAATCGCTGCTGCCCTGCCCGCCCGTGAAGGCTCTTCAAAGGCCTGCCAGATTGCAAACAGTCCCATATATAGGAACAACAGTATCAGCATGGATGTCAGCCTTGCGTCCCAGACCCAATATGTCCCCCACATAGGGCGACCCCAGATTGAACCTGTCACCAGTGCCAGAAAACAAAAGGCCATACCAATAGGAACCATCACCTTGGCCGAAACATCTGCCAAGGGATGCCGCCAAACCAGCGAGCCAATTGAAGAAATGGCTATCATCGCATAGGCCCCCATTGCCAGGATGGACATAGGAACATGGACAAACATGATCTTGACCGTTCCCATCTGCTGGTAGTCATCTGGAACTGTCATGGAGAAATACAGCCCCAGGGACAACAGGGCAACCGTCAAGGCCGTCAGCCAAGGCACGATCTTTCCTGACAAGTTCATGAAAAAGGTTGGGTTGGCGTATTTCTCTATAAAACTTGGCTGTTGTGACATTAAATTCTCTTTAAAGATCTTATTTTAGGGCACTGACGCGATTAAAAAATTTTCATTATGTCATACCCCCAACTTAGCCAATAGCATGGCCTGAAGCCACCCCTATAATATTACAGTTTTTTAATGCTGACTTTTTCCTCCCTGTATCTTTCCAGATGTTTCGTGCTATCATTGAAGCAAGACCATTTATCACACCTGAATTCTATGGCGGGAAGACATGACGACAACAGCCCTGAAACATACCGTACTGACAGCCGAGCAATACCTTATGGATGAGCTGGAACGGCCTGAGAAATATGAATTTGTCAACGGTGTTGTCTATCCCATGGGCGGCGCGAGTGCCCATCATGGCCTGATAGCAACTAATTTTGCAATCCTGATTGGTAGCCAACTTCCTGATAACTGCCAACTTTTCATTGCAGACATGAAAGTGCAGATAGAGACAAAGGAAACGCAGTGCTACTATTATCCTGATGTGGTGGTATCCTGTGACCAGCAAGATAGGGCAGACTATTTCCGTAAAGCCCCTAAACTTATTATTGAAATTCTCTCCCCCTCTACAGAGCGCGTAGACAGGACGGCAAAATTGGCACACTATAAGCTGATCCCAAGCGTTGAGGAAATTGTCCTGGTCGCCCAAAACCAGCCCAGGGTCGAAATTTACCGTCGCGCAAAGGACTGGCAGCAGGAAGTTTTCTTGGGTGAGGACAGCTTCACCCTGGCAAGCGTCAGTCTTGATTTTGAAATGGCGGATGTCTATAAAAAATGCCAGTTTACGGAAGAGACAGATGTCCCCAAAAATGACCAGCCCAGATAAAGGATAACCTTCTTTCACACATCAAGATAACGACAGGTAGTTCCCCCTCTTGACCAGTTTTCTTCATAGGTTATGAAGAGTACAGCAAAATTTTCTATTCCAGCCCAGCGATAAGGTCATGACCCATACTACAGAAAAACTGAAAGTTGCCGCCCTCTACAAATTTGCCAGCCTTCCCGACTATCAAGACTTGCGCGAACCGCTGCTGGACTTTTGCTCTGCCCACCAGATAACAGGGACATTGTTGCTGGCAGAGGAAGGCATTAACGGCACTGTTGCTGGCAGCCCTCAAAATATTGATGCACTTGCAGCCTACCTATATGGCGGCAATATTTTTTCTGGCCGGTTTCGCGGTATTGATATCAAATATTCAGAAGCCGAAAATCCCCCTTTCATGCGGTTGAAGGTGCGCCTCAAAAAAGAGATTGTCACCCTGCGAGCCCCTGAGGCCAACCCCTCAAAGATTGTCGGCACTTATGTTGAGTCCAGGGACTGGAATGATATTTTAGAACAGGCGGATATAGTACTGGATACCCGCAATGACTATGAGGTCGCTATTGGCACATTCAAGAATGCCGTGGACCCAAAAACAGACAAGTTTACCGAGTTCAAGGATTACGTTGCCAAAAACCTCGACCCCAAGAAGCAGAAAAAGGTCGCGATGTTTTGTACTGGCGGCATTCGCTGCGAAAAGGCTTCAGCCTATATGCTGACCCAGGGATTTGAGGAAGTCTATCATCTGAAGGGGGGAATTTTGCGCTATCTGGAAGAAGTTTCTGAACAGGACAGCCAGTGGGAAGGTGACTGCTTTGTGTTTGATGACCGGGTTTCCATCAAACATGGCCTGAAAACAGGGGACTACCGTCTCTGCTTTGCCTGTCGCCGCCCCCTTTCCCCCAAAGACCTCGAACATTGTGACTTTATCGAGGGTATCCAGTGCCACCAATGCAAGGGGGAGAAAAGTGAGAAGGCACTTGCCGCCCTTAAGATGAGACAAAAGCAAGTCAGGTTAGCCCAAAAACGCGGCATGGCACATTTGGGAGACCAGGCAGACAAGGATGCCCGCAAACGCCATCTTGCCAAAAAAAGAGCAACTGAAGACAGCCGTAAAGGCCAGGACATTAGGCCTGGGAAAGACTAGGCATTACCAACCCCAAGCGCAACCCTTTGCAGCCTAAAACTGCTCCTGCCATTGTGATCCTCTGAATAAGGCTTGACCCTAGATCCATGACTAAATTCTATTTTTCAATTTACTTTATAACTGCCAGCCTTGTTAGTTTTTCAGCTCTCATGCCTGTCCCGGCACATGCTGGCAAGGGAATCCAATATGTCCGGCTATCACCTGACCTGTTAAAAACCGACGCACTGTTTGATACAGTTGTTATTGGTCGGCCAAAGACACACTATATCGCCCTACTAAAAGCACAGAAGAAAAACTGCACCCTTAAAATTATAAATGTAAAAACCCGTAAAACCACCTACACTCTTAAGGACAGTAAAGGTTGTCCAGCCTATGATCTTTATGAAGATGGGTACTCAGTCTACAATGCCTTTGAGTTCAAAAAATTTTTTTGGCACAACAAGCATAAAATACGCCATGCCCTGAAACGCCACAACATCAGTTTTAAACATTTGCCCCATATCAGGAAGGCAAAAAAACGCGATTGTGTTCTGGCAGACAGAATGGTGATTTGTCTCAAGGGTGGTAAAATCCATGTCAACACCAGTGCCAAGTGATAAGCCAACCGAACCTTGACTAACGGGTGTATAAAACGTTCTTCCTCTTGGCTCACCTGACTGAACAAAGCACCTGACATGATGCCATGACACCCTAAATAGTGACACTCTCCCTCATTCTTATCTACAGGCATCCCTCATCATGTTTCATGGCGGCAACCTTCAGCAGGCTTCCACAGACCATAATATACCGCTTCGGGACTGGCTTGACCTGTCAACAGGCATCAACCCCTGCCCTTACCCTGTTGACCAGCTGCCCCAGGACGTGTGGCACAGGCTGCCCTATCCTGCTGAACTCAAACTCCTTGAGGACAGGGCAAGGCAGTATTACCAAGTGAGCGAACACGCAGATATTGTGGCTGCGCCAGGATCATCCGCGCTGATTGCGGCCATGCCTGTGCTTGCCTTCAGCATGTCCTTTCCTGTGATCCTCACAAAACAAAGCTACCAGGAGCATCAAGCCAGCTGGCACAAGGCGGGAGCATTGGTGAAGCTGGTAGAGGAACATGACACCTTCAGCACAACAAGTTCTCCAGGACACCGGGCTGACCAAAAAGAGACCTGCCTGATACAAGTCATTGTCAACCCCAACAACCCAACTGGAAAGCTCCATCACCCCAACACCCTGATGGAACACAGGCAAACGTTGGGACAGGATGGTCTGTTGGTGGTTGATGAGGCCTTTATGGACTGTAGCCCCAACCACAGCCTTGCCCCCGTGGCAGGGCAAAAGGGGCTGGTGATCCTGCGTTCCTTTGGCAAGTTTTTTGGGCTGGCAGGTTTACGTCTTGGCTTTGCCATCGGACACCCCGAAGATATTGCCCTGCTACGCCAACAGATCGGCCCCTGGCCTGTTTCAGGTGCGGCCATCTCGATTGCAACCCAGGCCATGACTGATACAGAATGGATCAAAAAGACGCATCACAACCTGTCCCAATCCAGTCAAGCCCTCAATGCCCTGCTCAAGGATGTAGGCCTGGAGGTCATCGGAACAACAGACCTGTTTACACTGGTCAGTAATGATAAAATCCAAAAAATACACGTCAGGCTGGCAAAACATGCTATCTGGACTCGTATGTTCAGCTATGAAAAAAACTGGCTCCGGATAGGGCTTCCCAGCAATAAACCAGCCTTCTCAAGGCTTAAAATAGCACTTGGGAGTCCTCGCCTCTGATTGAAGAATTAAATTTTAAAACGAGAGCATAATGAAGACAAGTCGCCTGCGGTTTGTCTGGTTAAAGTATGCGACCAATAAAGACGCTGGAGCAAAAAATGATCGAGATTAAATGCATTTTGCTCTAGACCTGGGATAATTTTTCTATATAGAGTCCCTTATTTATATATTATTTGCTCCCTTCCTTATGTTTCCTGTACCTTATTTTAAGTTTATTTTATAATGCTTTCTGACAGGCCACTTCTTCTGATATACGCGCTGCTACTGGACGCAACCTTTGGCGAGCCTGCATGGATCTGGCGCACCTTTCCCCATCCCATCCGACTTATGGGCGGCATGATTGAGCTGCTGGAAAAAAAGTATAATATCCCTTCCCTGCCTGGACGCAAGAGGCGCAGAAACGGTCTCATTGTTATTCTGGGACTTTTAGGGCTTTCTGCTGCATTGGGCTTTGCCCTGCATTTCCTGTTCAGGGTTCTGCCCTGGGGCGGCCTCATGGAAATATTAATTGTGACCGTCCTGCTTGCACAGCGTTCGCTCTACCATCATGTCTATGCAGTATTTGAGGCCTTTGCCACAGGCGGATTGAAGGAGGCCAGAAAGGCCGTCAGCATGATTGCAGGACGTGACCCTGAAAGCCTGGACCAGGCAGGGGTCTGCCGCACAGCGATCGAGTCTTGCGGCGAAAACCTGTCAGACGGCGTGATTGCCCCGGCCTTCTGGTATCTGGTTCTTGGGCTTCCGGGCATTATTGGCTATAAGTGCCTCAACACCTCTGACAGCATGATTGGCCATTATAACAAGCGTTATCTGGAATATGGTTTTTGGACAGCACGTATGGATGACTGGGCCAATTACTTCCCTGCCCGTATCACGGGCTACCTGCTTACATTTGCAGGCTCCATCATGGGGCACAAGGGCAGTACTGGACGGCATATCATGCACCGTGATGGCAAACTGCACCGCTCCCCCAATGCTGGCTGGCCTGAAGCCGCGCTTGCCGGAGTAATGGGGCTGGCACTGGCAGGACCGCGCAAATATGGCAACATCACTGTCTATGACAAGTGGATGAACAGGTACGGCCGCAAGGAAGCGCGGCCTGACGAGATTGTCACCGCCATCTGGATCTGCATTTCAGCAGGCTTGCTGTTTATGGTCGCCCTGACCATTCTCGACTATTTCAAACTTTAGGCCCTGTCCCAAAATGGGTCATTCTTGCCAATCTGTAATACTATTGTAACCTTTTACCTTTAGCTGTTGGGGCAGTTGTTACTCTCTGGTATCACAGGACTCCTCAAGATGAAGCTTTCCCCAGAACTGTGCCAAAACATATCAAGCATGGACAGAATTCTTTGCAAGAGCTATTCCTACCTGGAAAAGCTGTTTTGGGTGATTTCTGCCATGCTGATGATTATTGCCTCTTTTGTCATGCTCTACAAAGGCGCAGCACATTTTTTTGCTGACACAGCCAACCTCAAGATGGCCCTGACCAAAGACTTTTTCTATGCCTTTATCTGCCTGGAACTGTTCCAAATTTCCCGTATCAGGATAGAGGGAGAATCCCATAAAAAGGTACTCTACCATTTTATTGTGATGGCTGCCCTGACCTTTGGCCGCGAAATATTCCTGGTGCATAACATCACCCTGCCTGTGGTCACAGGCTTCATCATGATGATCCTAATCTTCATGGCCTTCTACACATGGCGCGTTGCCTTCTCAAACCCCTCGGTTTGAGCCGCGCCATGTTTGTCCCTCATTTTTGGGGCGCGCCGCCTTCCCAAACCCTTCGGTTTGAGACATGCCTTCCTAAAATCCGCGACCCATCACCACAAAACCGGGGTTGCTGTACGGCACTTCCCTGCCCGCCAAGCCGCTATAGTCCAGGGGCTGCCCTGCTGTCGTGCTGACACTCCCCCCAGCGGCAAGGACGATGGCGTGGCCTGCGGCTGTGTCCCAAGCCATGGTCGGAGCCAGGCGGGGATAGAGATCTGCCCTGCCAGCCGCCACCAGGCAAAATTTTAGCGATGAGCCAGCACTGATACGCTCAGCGACCACAAACCCCGCCAGAAACCTTTCCGTCTCATCGCTCATATGTGAACGGCTGAGGACAACAGAAAATCCTGCTTCAGGCACTGTGCGAGCCTTGATGTCCATCAGGACAGCCTGCCCCAGGGAAAAGGCTGTGTCCCCTGTCTCGACAATGCAGCTGACCGCCCGTCCCCGCTCTATCGTGACAAATAGCTGTCCCGTGACAGGCAGATAGACCAGGCCAAACACAGGAACACCGTGCTCTATCAAAGCGATATTGACCGTAAACTCATTGTTTTTTTTGACAAACTCCTTGGTGCCGTCCAAGGGGTCAACACAGAAAAATTGCTCACCCAGCTGCGGGATCTTTCCTGCGCTCGCCGCTTCTTCTGCCAAAACCGGAATGGTTGGGGCAATCCGTGCCAAATCCTCCAGGATAATTTGTTCCGACAGGGTATCAGCCTGAGATACTGGACTGTTATCCTCCTTATAGCCAACCTCAAAATCAGTCCCATAGACATCAAGCTGAACCTGCCCTGCCCGCCGCGCTGTTGAGACAAGCTGCTCTGCCAATGCCCGTATATCTATTTTTAGCATAACGCTCCTATGTGGCTAAACTGGATTTTTTGAGGGGATGAAGCAACGTTGCCATAAAATATCAAATTACCAAAGCATGATATTGTAAGATAGGCAGAAACCCCTGGACAAAGAGGCAATAAATATGTTCGGCATTGCCACCACATATGAACCAATCAACACCCTGAAGCAAGTCGCTGACAATATCTGGATCGTGGACGGCCCGCTGATTACTTTCAAGCATATGCCCTTCACCACACGGATGACCGTTATCAGGCTGGCGGACGGCAACCTGTTTATCCACTCCCCAACACCTCTCACTGAGAAGCTGAAGCACAGCATAGACCAGCTCGGCCCCGTCACCCACATCATTTCCCCCAACCGTATCCATTACTGGTGGGTCGGCGAATGGGGCAAGACCGTAACTCCCCAGCTTGTTTTAGGTGTATTAACTAATTGATAAATAACGATAAAAATAAATCGTTATTTTTAAAACCACTAAAATATGATCATTTTTCCATTAAAAAACAGGATTTTTAGACTGTATTCCGCTTGAAACC
>JAJRRF010000143.1 GCA_024279735.1 Alphaproteobacteria bacterium | reverse complement strand
TACGAGGATCAGGAATCTCCTCAATAAGAGATAATATCTCCATAACAAACCTCCCTCTAAAATAGGAAAAATGCTATCATAATTTTAACGCTATGAGTGAAGATTAAATTTCATGCAATTGCCCTGACTTGGTACAGGCTCTTTGGCAAAAGCCGAAGCCGAAAAGTAGCCCAAAACAAGACAGAATGCCAGCACAGACAATCTCGCATAGCGAAGAAATAAAAATAACATGATGGCGAATCCCATAAGTGACAACATTGAAGTTCTGCTAAACCGTCAAAACCTTGACCCCATCTTCACCTGCAATTATGGCCGTTTTAGCAATATTGATAAACAGGCCGCTCTCAACAACACCCGGAATGGTATGGAATGACTTTGCCAGCGCAACAGGGTCTTCAATAGGATAGAAAGAGCAGTCCAGTATATAGTTACCGCCATCTGTAATATATGGTGTGCCACCAGACTTTTCACGCAATTTCACCTCGCCTGTGCAGCCCACGGATTTGGCCTGGGAAATCACCTTGTCATAGGTGGACTTCATGCCAAACATGTCAATCTCAACAGGCAACGGAAACTTGCCCAATTTCTCAACATGCTTGGAGGCATCGGCGATCACAATCATCTGGTCAGAAGCCGTTGCCACAATCATTTCACGAAGCAATGCGCCGCCACCGCCCTTGATCAGGCACAAATTGTCATCCAGCTCGTCCGCGCCGTCAACTGTCAGGTCAAGATGGGGGGTCTCTTCCAGGGTGGTCAGGGGAATGCCAAGAGCCTTGGCCTGGGCATGGGTGGCTTCAGAGGTCGGCACACAAAGCAGGTTCAGGCCATCCTTGACCGCCGCGCCCACAATATCAACAAAGGCCGCAGCTGTTGAACCCGTGCCTAGCCCGAGTTTCATGCCGTCCCTGACATAATCCATTGCTTTCAGGGCTGCGGCATGTTTTTGCGCGTCAATATTCATTATTTTTCCTCTGTCAGTTCAGTTGCGCGCCTTCTTTGGGAGGCGGTTTGAGATATTGAAAACTGGTATATACTCACACGACGTGAAAACCCATCTTTTTTTCAGGTGAGAAATTTTGTGATCTGGCTAGGCGCGTTCTTCGCTGCAATGCCTTAGCATTGGGAGAAGGGCGGAACGACTCCAGAGTGCAAAAGAGCCAGCTGAAAATCTGGGTTTTGATGTTGGGGGAGTATAGGAGAAAAAAACGGATTTGACCATATGGAAGATCAACAATTTAGGGGATAATAGGTTATTCAAAACCTGCCCAAATATTCGCGGGGGCTTCTTGGGGCATTACTATTTCGCAGGAATGGTAATCACCGAAATGGCATTGCCGCCCTTGCCGGATTTGCGATACTTCACCCGGTATGTCGCAGACCTGCCAGAACCGCACAGCTGGACGCTCAGCATCTTGCCCGGCACCCTGCCACGGATCTGGGCAACCCCCTTCAGGTTATTTTTCTGGACAATGGCACGCGCCTGGTGAGCCGGAATACAGCCGGCCAGCACAATCCCCCCTGACAGGGTGGAAAGTGAAAGTGCTGATAACGCAACCATTGAAGTCTTGAGCAAGGTCATTTAAAAAATCCTGTTGGCAAAAATCGGGCTACTGACGGCCACCTTCAGGAACTGCCTGAATATCCAGCCAGACCCTTAGAATCATACAGTAAACCAATTGACCTGAATGGAACATGAATATCTTTATGTCCTGTATGATCCTCTAAAACCCTGTGGTTATCCTGTCACCTGTGCAGGGGTAAAAAATCATCCTGTCCCTTTTGTTTGGCAAAAAATATTGCTCAAAACATGAACTGCCACACAATCCCTGACAGAAGCTGTTCACTATCCTGACCAAGGACTGGAAAACTTCTAAGAAGTACCCTAATATCAGGCAGTTATGGTTACACACTTCAGAAGGCCGTCCATGTGGAAAAAATTGACATCTATTCCTTTCCCAAGCTTTATCTCAAGATCAGCCGTTTTGTCTATAATGACCTCCTGACCCTGAACTTCCCCATCCAGCTTGTGATTGTCATTGCCTCATGGTTTCTGGCACGCAAGCTAGCGCGACAATATGATGGCCTGATCCGTAACTGGGTAGCAGGCAGGACGGACGATGACGACCCCTGGGTGCGCCGCCTCGGCCGCCTGGCTGACGACCTGATGCTCCCTGTGTTCTGGGTGTTGCTGCTGTGGACGGCAAACTTTATTTTTGAAGGTTTTGACCAGCCGCGTTTTTTGCTCAGCCTGCTTGCCAGCCTGCTCAATACCTGGATCATCATCCATTTGCTTTCCAGCGTGGTGGTCAACCCGTTCTGGGGCAAGATGTTTGCGGTATTCGCCTGGATTATTGTCGCCCTCTATGTGCTTGACCTGCTCGACCCCACCATTACCGTCCTGGATGCGATCCGCTTCAAGGCTGGCAAGGCCGACCTTTCGGTCTACAGCATTATTCAGGCCATCCTGCTGACTGTAGCGATGTTGTGGTTGGCTTCCGGCATTTCCCGCGTGACCCAAAGCTGGCTGAACCGTGTCACCGACCTGACCCCCTCCATGCGCATTCTGCTTGGCAAGATTGTCAAGGTGGTGCTGGTCATCACTGCCATTACCTTTTCCCTCAGCGCGGCAGGCATTGACCTGACTGCCCTGGCAATGTTTTCCGGCGCATTGGGCATCGGTATCGGCTTTGGCCTCCAAAAGGTGGTGTCCAACTTTGTCAGCGGCATTATCCTGCTGGTTGACCGCTCCATCAGGCCGCAGGACGTGATTGAGATTGGCGGCACCTATGGCAGGGTCAAGAGCCTTGGCGCGCGCTATACCTCTGTGATTACCAGGGACGGCACCGAGTTCCTGATCCCGAATGAAAGCCTGATCACCCAGGATGTAATCAACTGGTCCTATTCTGACACCAATGTCCGGCGCAAGATACCGATTGGCGTGTCTTATGACACCGATATAGAACTGGCGCGCGAACTTATTATTGACGCAGCCAAGGAGACCAAGCGGGTGATTACCTATCCGGAACCGGTCTGTCACCTGATCGGCTTTGGTGACAATAGTGTTGACCTGCAAGCCAGGTTCTGGATTTCCGACCCCCATAACGGGGTGCGCAATGTCCAGAGTGAATTTTTGCTAAAGGTCTGGCACAAGTTCAAGGACAACAATATCGAGATCCCCTTCCCGCAACGCGATGTCAACTTCAAGGCCGAAGGCCCGATAGATGTCCGCGTCAGCCAGATGGGCAAGCACATAGTCAAGGCAGGCCGGAAGGTGTAGGGTTTTATGGCTTTGGGGTGGTTTATGGGGTTTGATAACATACCTATCCCCTTAATTAAGGCTCATATTCATTGTATTCTCTGTTGTTAATAGTTTAGGGAGAATATGACATGACAGAAGACCATAAGAGAGAGCTTTGGGAAGATTTTCCGAAAGATTTACCTGCTTTTGAAGCGC
>JAJRRF010000142.1 GCA_024279735.1 Alphaproteobacteria bacterium | reverse complement strand
TTCTGCTGGGTCATATGAAGTTCCTTCGTCGTTGATGGAACACTTCAAATACCTGATTTTCCTCTTTGGGTCACATGTGACCCAAAGAGGAAATAACATCCCCCAAAAGTCCACAGCTCAAGTTACACTACCTAAACTTGACAGGAACAGACCCTTCAGGGCACCGCACCATTCCGCCAGTATGCCCTCACTTGTTGGTGGCGGCGTAAAACCAAGACCTGGGGAAGTATCCCTTGCCCATAAGGGTGTCCTCTTCCTTGATGAATTGCCTGAGTTTTCAGCCCAGGCACTTGATGCCTTGCGCCAACCCTTGGAATGCAGGGAAGTTTCCATAGCCAGGGCTAACCACCGCATTACATGGCCTTGCCATATCCAGCTAATCGCAGCCATGAACCCCTGTAAATGCGGCAGAGCCTATGATGAAGGCTATGTATGTGCCAAAGGGAAACATTGCGCAGAACATTACCAGTCACGTATTTCAGGCCCCCTGCTTGATAGGATTGATATCCAGATTGAGGTTCCCGCTGTTTCTGCATCAGACCTAATGCTACCCCAGGCCAAGGAGGGCAGCAGTGATGTCAGGGAACGGGTTCAAAATGCAAGGCTATTACAGGAAAAACGTTTTACAGCAATGGGACTGCCCCATATCCGTACAAACTCCGAATGCAACGGCAAAGCCCTGGAGGAAATTACCTCACTGGACAAGGCTGCCAAAATGTTGTTTTTTGATGCCGCCAACACCCTCCAGTTAACCGCCAGGGGATATTACCGCAGTTTACGGGTTGCCCGAACCCTTGCAGACCTGGACCAACAGGCCTATATATCCAAGATACATATAGCAGAAGCCCTAAGTTACCGCAGGGAGAGTCTGCGTGAAAGGATTCCTGGCTGAATTGCGGTTACACCTAAATATTCAGACAAACTTCCTAGCACCCAAGTTTAAGTCCGGGGAAAAATGACCAACCTATACACACCCTATACCCACTTTTTGGAGGCCTGTTCACAAAACAACAGCTTACGTCACCTGGTTTCCCTGGATCGCCTTGACAAAAACCGTAACAAAAGCAGCCGCTTTATCACAGTTGACAATCGGCAATATATCAACCTGTCTTCCAATGATTATCTTGGCCTTTCCTGTCACCCTTTGCTGAGCAAAAGAGCCGCTGAATGGGCTCAAAAATATGGAACCGGCTCAGGCTCATCAAGGCTTGTGACTGGAAACCTAAGCCTGTTTGACAGGGTTGAAAAGAAAATTTCTGTCCTAAAACAAAAACCTGCTGCACTGGTTATGGGATCAGGATTTCAGACAAATGCTTCCATTATACAGGCTTTGTTGGACAGTTCAGTCCTGAAACAGACACCTTTGGTTTTTTCTGATCGCCTAAACCATGCCAGCATACATTTTGGATGCGCAGCTGCTGGTATTCGGCAAATTCGCTATCACCATTGCGATATGTTCCATCTAAAAATTTTATTGGAAAAATATAGCCCTTCTGACCAACCTAAATTTATCATCACCGAATCTATTTTCAGTATGGACGGTGACCATGCTCCCCTTGATAAGATCTATAAACTCGCCAAAGAGTACAACGCAATAGTCATAATAGATGATGCACACTCAATAGGTAAAAACGACAGAACAAGGCCTTCCCAGGATCAACCAAGCATAATTATAGGAACCTTCAGCAAAGCTTTTGGCAGTTATGGCTCATATGTCACTGCTGACCATATCATTATAGATTTTTTAAAAAACCACTGCAAGGGACTGATATATTCTACAGCACTCCCTCCCCCTATACTCGGTGCCATTGATGCAGCCCTTGACCTGATACAAGACATGCAACCAGAGCGGAAACACCTTCACTCCTTGTCCATGACATTACGCAATGAGTTAACCAAAGAAGGCCTGAATACAGGCAAATCAACCAGCCAGATCATCCCCCTGATAATAGGTGATAACCAAAAAGCCATTGGGCTAAGCGAGGCACTAAGGGAGAATCACTTTTGGGTCACAGCAATTCGCCCCCCAACAGTCCCCAAAAACACCGCCCGGATAAGGCTTTCCCTTTCAGCTGCCCTGACTGGGCAGGACATAGAAAAACTATTAGAAACCCTCGCCCAGAAAAACTGGATTACAAAAGGTTAGACAATGCAACTTGTATTTATTCATGGCTGGGCATTTTCACCTGACATCTGGCTGCCCATTCAACAAAACTTACCTGGCCAAAGTTTTACTAATGTTGATCTTGGTTATTTTCAGCACCCTGCCACCCTGGTCAACACACTGCCTGATAATGCATTATATATTGGACATTCTTTAGGGGTTCTGTGGGCTTTAGAGCACGTTTACAAGAAAATGTCTGGCCTTGTCTCAATCAGTGGATTTGATTGCTTTTATCAGCATGTACCTGCTAAAAATATTGCCCTCATGAAATATGGCATTAAGAAAAATACAAACATTCAGCTGGCATCATTCGCCCGTCAATGTGGGCTAGGCATACAACCAGCCCACGCAGTCACCCAAAAGGAAACCTTATTGGACGGCCTCAACACATTGTCCAAAAGTGACTGTAGCAAACAAAGAAAAGAATTGGCCATACCTATACTCCCACTTGCCTCCACTGACGATGCCATAGTGTCAGCCAGCATGACTGAAAAAATTTGGAAAGATTATAATATCCAATGGAATGAAAATGGCGGCCATATCCTTCCCCTGAAAGAACCTGAATGGTGTGCACTTCATATCAGTAATTTCTTAAAGCAATTATAATCCCAGCCTTGCCCAAACCGCTTACCTTATTAACTTGATCACCCCAACCTATCCAGGGTATCATCTCTTCCAGTGCATCGTGCTGGCAAACCGCTTCGGTTTTCTGATCAATAGCAGGAGAGAGCCGACAAGTAGCTGGCCAAGCTTCAGCACGGCATCAAATTCCAGGGGTAAATGGATATATTTTCATTATGGATTCTAACATGAACAGGAAACAGAAAATTAGTCAGTCATTTGGCAGAAGGGCGGTTTACTATAGCCAGGAAGCCACTTTACAGAAGACTGTTGCCAAAAATCTAGCAAATTTCCTGCCAGCCTTGCATCAAGCAGATATTCTCGAAATTGGGTGCGGCACAGGATTTTTGACAACCCGCCTCATAAAATCCTACCCGGACTGCCACCTCCTGGTCTCTGACTTATCAGAAAACATGGTTTCCTTTACCAAAGAAAACAGCCCCCACCACCCTTCAATTGACTTTAAAATATTGGACGGAGAAAAACTGGGAAAAGGGCTTCCCAACCAATTTGACCTGATCATTACCAGCATGACACTTCAGTGGTTTACTGCACCTGGGGAAACCCTTAAAAAATTGCAACATTTTCTGAAACCGGGAGGCATTCTGCTCTATTCCACACTCGCGCCCGACTGCTTTCCCGAATGGAGACAAACATTAAAGGATCTGTCATATCCCTGCGGCCTGATTACGGTTGACCCGCTGCCTGGAGAAATATCCCATGATACATTCTGTGTCTCCCATAAATCCGCTCTTGAATTTTTTCGGCAGCTCAAGAATTTAGGCACATCTACCCCTGACCCCATATATAACAGCCTGACACCAGGCCAGTTCCGTAAAGCACTGGAACATATCAACCAACACTATAATGCACAAATGAGCTGGCATATTACTTATGGCCAGTTACCATTCCTGACGCAGGCAGAATCACTGGAGCAGGCTGGATTTCCTCTCACGACGGCTTCTTGATTTAGTCGTTTTCATGGCTGCTTTTGCAGTTCCTCTTGGACAGCTGTGCCCGGTTTCATGAATTTTAGGGTCATCCGGTCACTTTCGCCGATCGCCTTATATTTCTTTCTGTTACGCTTGCCCTCTTTCAGGACTGGCGGTAGGGAGAACACCCCCCTGGGATATTTTTTTGTATCCTTTGGGTTTGCATTAATGTCAGACCTGCTGACCAGTACAAAACCTGCCTGTTTTGCTACCCTGATCACATGGTCTTCTGTCACATAACCTGAGATTGCACGGGGATCCTGATAGGTTCCTGCATCCTGCCGATGGTCCACAATGCCAAGGATACCGCCCGGTTTCAAGGCCCAGAACATCGCCTGAAAAGTCTGGGTTGCCATTTTCTTACGCATCCAGCTATACATGTTGCGCGAAGAAAAGATAAGATCAGCACTGTTAGCAGGGCCAATTTCAAAGCGTCTTTCAGAAAGGGATGTCAGGATAACCTTGCCAAAAATTTCAGGCTTGCTGACATAATTTTCTGTATAACGTTTCAGCGCGGCATCAATATTGCGGGTTTTCAGCTGCCTGTCCCAGCTTGCTGCATAGAACAGTCCCTTGCCCTTAAGGACTGGGGCAATGATTTCAGAATACCAGCCCTCGCCTGGCCACATCTCAATGACTGTCATGTCAGGATGAAGCCCTAAAAACATCAAAGTTTCCTTTGGATGACGGTATTTATCCCGCGCTTTTTTATAATTCTTACGGTGAGTACCCTGAAGTACAGCGTCAAGAATTTGCGATGTGGCAGCAGCGCGTTCCTTTTCAGCCTTGGCACGGGCAGCATCTTTCCTGGCCTGTTGTTCTGCCGCCATTTTGGCCTTGTCACCATAGAGAAGTTTGGAAAACCAGCCCTGCTTATCAGCAGGTTCTGTCACCTTTTTTTGTGCAGCTACCGGGGGCTTAACTATTTCAGGTAATTTATAACCATACGCCCCTGTCATCTGTTTTAACTCCTTATTCTTCAAGGCAGAACCTGGAACCATCGTCGATTTTTTACCAACAGGACTTTCAGCAGCTGGCACGGCAAGACCAGATGTTTGTGTGTCTGCTGTCTGGGGAGCTGTCCCTGCACTTACCGTTTTAGGCAACCCTGTTGGTTTTTGCTCCATATGTGCCTCAACATTTTTGCCACTTTGCGAGGGACTGACCTGTTGACTGCCTTCATCAGAAAAGATAAGCTGGCTTGCCAAAAAACCTAGCCCTGCAATCGCAACAACTGCCGTCAGGACACCATATATAGGAAGAGATTGTTTCATTTCGTAATATTCCAACCTAAAAAAAACCCAGAACCAAAAGCTTGGTCTGGTCATTAGGGCTACTGCCCCTTAATACTTAAAATTTCGACAAGCCATTGGGATAGGATCTTACGTCCCATCCTGACCCAAGATGCAATAACAAGCATTGCAGTAACTGACGGCTGATAATGTTACCAATAGACAGGGGCATACAGGTTTTGTAAACCATATCAATAAAATATAGTTTATAATACCAAACATCACAACAATGAACCCTCCTTGTAAAAAAATCCAGTGATGTGAATTTTATCCAGCACCTGCCGAAAGTCTGTCATGCCCGAATGTCCTGGAGCCCTGCAATATGCACAAATGCGTGATGGCCGCATGATCCGGCTGCGCTTTCCTGGCGGGGAACTGACATCTTCCCAACTCCATTGCCTTGCCAGGCTGTCACAGGAAAATGGCAATGGCCTTCTTGACCTGACAAACAGGGCGAATTTGCAAATAAGGGGGCTTCATTCCCTGTCTCAAGACTGGTTAACTGACCTGCTGCAACAGGAAAATATACTCGCTGATGCACTCTGGGCAGACCGTTTACGCAACATTATGGCAGATCCACTGCGGGAAAAGACAGATAATGGCATCACAGATACATCAGGACTGGCCAGACAACTGGACAAACTGTTGCAACAGACCGCTTCGCTCAAGGACATGTCAGCAAAATTTTGCTTTATCATAGATAATGGCAGCAGCTTTCATATAGCAGGCCAGCCCCATGACCTTGCCCTGACCGCGATAAACAAAAGGAATGCCCTGCGATATCGGCTTTCTGTAGCTGGCACACCAATGGACTTATCTGTCAGCCCCCATGAAGTAGCACCGTTTCTGGTGAAAATCGCAAAATATATTTGCCGTTCACATCACGCCCCCAAACGCGGAGCAGATATTTTGCGCCGTCTTGGCAAGGAAAAGCTGGCCTCAGAGATCAGGAAATTTTTTCCTACCTGTCATGAGGACACTGAACCTGTCCCACAGCAACAGGCAACTACTCCTCCTATTGGCATTATATCGCAGCATGACCCTGCACTGACAAGCATTGGTCTTGGTGTCCCTGTCTCACGCCTTAGCGCAAAGCAGCTTGCCTTGTTGGGGGACTGGGCAAAAATATATGGCAATGGCACAGTCAGGCTTTCGCCCTGGCAGATTATTTATATCACTGACATTCCCAAACAAGACAGTGCAGAAGTCTCCCGTTTGGCCGAAAATCATGGCTTTGTCACTGGTTCAGCCTTTCTCCAAGCGCAGGTCTATGCCTGTAGCGGCAGTTCTGGCTGCCCCCGTACAGAAGCTGCCTGTAAGGAAGACGGCAGGGCTCTGAGCAAAAGACTTAACGCTCTTCGCTTGCAAGACACCCTGGCTGCGCCTGTTAAGGTTCATCTTTCAGGCTGCAAGCGTGGCTGCGGCTTTGGCAAAAAGGCTGATATTGTTGCCCTGGCGCAAACAGATGGCAGCGGTTACCGTCTTTACCGCAACAAGGCTGTCCAAGACATACCTGACCTGCCTGCCCCAAAAAACCTGCCTTTACATACTGATATAATTGGGGCTGTCATGAGCCAGCTAAAGAACCGCGATAAGGTTTGACTTACGGCAGGATTTGGGGGCATAAACCAGAATTATTTTCTAACAAGAACCATAGTACACGACTCTCTTCAGGCTAAAGCCTTTTGGACGGGCTGTTTTTTCGTTTGTGGGGCTAGGAACTTTTTAAGCAGGCGGATTGCTTCATCTTTTTGGTGCATGAGCAATTGCCGTAATTTATCAAGCCCATAA
>JAJRRF010000141.1 GCA_024279735.1 Alphaproteobacteria bacterium | reverse complement strand
TGATGCTTAACCCTTTTTGCAATTGAACCGAATTTTGAGCCATATCTATATCTCCTTGTTTTTAAAGAATAATATATTTTTGTGGCTATACAGCGGAAAGGAAGTGGTAATCAGGTATCTCGATGTCTGACACACCATAAATAAGGGATTAGTTCGTTGCAATCTTCACGGAATGGATGCCAAGATCTTCGTCTTGGCATGACAGGTACGGGAGTGTTTTTATAGCGTCACAATTGAAAATCATCAGAAAAATGATACATTGTTCACTATGTCCCGTTCTTCTGAAATCTCCTGAAGGCAGTAGCCAATATAGGGTGGCCATCGCGTGTAAATTTTAAACCGGACAGCAGTGCGTCGTAGCGCGGCATGACAGTGGATGTGGTCAACAATAGCAAGTCACCCACCCAATAGTATAGTCATGTACCAAGGCGTGTTATACCAGATCACAAAGGGGATCTTACTTTCCAAGTGATGGTAATCACCAACAGGTGGGGTTTGGTGGCTTGACAAAAGAGTCGCGCCCTTTGTGATCTAGTATTACTGGGAAGCCCAGACAATCCGTGCCATCCAGTCAATCTCTTCCAAAGGGAAAACCAGGTCTGGATGGCTGGCATTCCAGGAATGCAGCTCAATCCTGGAAGCTGTCTTCCTGGTCAGTTGCTTAGCCAGGACTTCCCCTTCCCTGGTCTTGACCACAACCCTGTCCCCGCGCCGCACCTCTGCGGCAGGAGAGACCACAATAATATCCCCTGCCCGATAAAAGGGTTCCATACTGTCCCCGCTGACTTCCAGGGCATAGGCATTGTCATCCCCGACATCGGGAAAACTGACATGATCCCAACCAGCCCCGACAGGAAAACCACTATCCCCAAAAAAACCGCCAGTCCCCGCCTGGGCAAAACCAATAACCGGGATAGGCTTGCCCTGGCTCTCCTTACCGATAGCGGCCTGCCCTGTCACAAGTGTGGTAAAGTCTTCAAAACTTGTCTGTGTGGCCTCCAGGATTTTGGAAATGCTCTCCATACTCGGCCAGCGTTCCTTGCCTGATGGCAGAACCCGCTTGGACTTGTTGAATGTCGTCGGGTCAAGGCCTGCCTGTTTCGCCAATCCCGAGACCGACAGGCTGTAAAGTTCAGCAAGCTTGTCAATTGCTTTCCAGATCTGCCAATGGGTCACCATGGTATCACCTGCCTAAAACTGTGCAAAATATTAAGAATAACAGGAAATTAATCCTCTTAATAGGATTAATAACTTATTTTTGTCATATTGTCCAGTTTGCCATTCCCCACCACCCCAAACTCTTCTTTTATGTCCGCCCCTATTGGGGTATAGAACGGGTATAACTGGTTATTTTCTACGAAATTTTTGAAACAGGTCATGGCAACGTGCATCAAGACAGTGTGATATACAAGATAGCCCTGGCCAGTGAATGGGAAGAGATGACGCGGGCTGGCCACTATTCTGGGTCAGAAGTTGACAGGACGGACGGCTTTATCCACTTCTCAACCCGTAGCCAGGTGAAGGAAACCGCATCCAGACACTTTGCAGGACAGGCGGATCTATTGCTGATAGCTGTTGAGTGTTCTGCACTGGACGATAACAGCCTGAAATGGGAAAAGTCGAGGGGCGGCGACCTGTTTCCGCACCTTTATTGCCCCCTGAAGCGAGACGCAGTCTTATGGTCCATTCCCCTGCCCCTGGCAACAGACGGCTTCCATATTTTTCCGCCGGAGTTAGCAAAATGATGCGTGCCCTCATGACCCTTGCCCGTCCGGCACTGTTGACGCTTCCCCCAGAAACGGCCCATGAGATTGCGCTAAAGAGTCTTGAGGCTGGCCTGTTTCCGCGTCCGTCCAAAGAAGATGACAAAAGGCTGTCCCAAACGTTCTGGGGGCTACACTTTTCAAACCCGATTGGTATTGCCGCCGGGTTTGACAAGAATGGCCGTGTTCCTGATGCCCTCCTCCAGGGCGGGTTTGGCTATGCCGAGGCTGGGACAGTCACACCCCGCCCCCAAAGTGGCAACCCAACGCCGCGTGTTTTCAGGCTCATCCAGGATCGCGCCCTGATTAACCGTCTTGGCTTTAACAATGATGGCCATGAGGCTCTATATCACCGTCTGGTTGCCCGACAAAATGCTGAAGGCGGCAAGCCAGAAGGTGTGGTCGGGGTCAATATCGGTGCCAACAAGGACAGTGTGGACAGGGTTGCAGACTATACCGCTGGCATCCACCGTTTTCATGATGTCGCTGACTATTTTACCGTCAACATATCCTCCCCCAACACACCGGGACTACGTGACCTCCAGGCTCCCAAGGAACTGGACACGCTGCTGAGAGCTGTGTTGCAGGCTCGTGATGAATATCTTGGTGACAAACGTGAAAATTTACCTGTGCTGGTCAAACTTGCCCCTGACATCGCCCAAGACGACCTGTTTTCTGTGCTTGATGTGCTGCAACAACAGAAAATTGACGGCATTATTATCTCCAATACCACCCTGTCACGGCAAAATCTGTTGAAAGACAAGGAGGGACATACCATTGCACAGGCCAAGGAAGCCGGCGGCTTGTCTGGCGCGCCGTTGCACAAGCGTTCAACCATCGTTTTGGCGAAGGCCTACCGACATCTGGGAGGATCAATTCCCCTGATTGGTGTGGGCGGCATCCATGATGGCCAAAGCGCACTGGACAAGGTTGAGGCAGGTGCCTCTTTGCTCCAGCTCTATACTGGCCTGATCTATGAAGGCGCAGGCCTCCTGGACAGTATCAAGGAGGAACTCGCCCAGAAGATGGAAGCCACAGGCAATCAGTCACTGTCAGGGCTCACAGGCAGCAAGGCAGAAGACTGGGCACAGTGCGACTATGAAACAGAGACCACACCATAAGGGGACGAAACCATGAGTGTCAAAATTTACCACAACCCAAGATGCAGCAAATCCCGTGAAACCCTCGCCCTACTGGAAGAGCAAAATATTACGGCTGAAATTATTAAATATCTGGACACCCCGCCCACATATGGGGAACTCGTTGAGATATTGGGCTTATTGGGACTGCATCCCAGGGAACTGATGCGTAAGAATGAAGCAGAATATAAGGCACAGGGTTTGGGCAACGAAGACCTGACGGAACAAGACCTGATCCAGGCAATGGTGGAGACACCGCGTCTGATAGAGCGTCCCATTGTGATCGCAGATGGCAAGGCAGCAATAGGCCGTCCTCCCAAATTGATACTGGATATACTGTAAATGCCCATCCAGTAAGCCAATATTGTTGCGTGCGACAAAATATGGAAATTTTCAATTTATAGTGGACATATTCCTGGTTTTAGAATATCAAAATGTCCATATACCCATAACTTTTATATATTTCACATTAACCAATTAATGACGTGAGTACTACCCTTTCAGTCCTGAAAATGCTAAAAGATGCAAGATTGAAAATTTTTTAATTATTTTTATGTAAGCCCCTTTACTTCTTCCAAATAGAAAATATATTACACTCAAGACTTAAATTGGTTTATTTTATACCTTTTAAGGTCCGTGAATTTTCGAGGTTTTCAGAACAATGTTCCGGTTTCTAATAGTTTCCTTTTGTTTCTTATCTGGCATAGCCTACATTTCCCAAAAAAATGCTGGTTATGATACCGGCTTTTCAACGTTGGCCAACCTCGCCTCAACCCCATATGACACTTCAGGGTTTGGCGATATAGATCCAGATTATGTCCAGACAAGTGGTCGGCATGGTCTCCCGACAGGCCTGAAGGCCAGTGAATTCCCCCTGGTCTCCCTGCCTGTCAAAAAGCCGCCTTTCACCATTGCCCTTCCTGTTATGAGGCCAGACCCTAACTCTATCCAGACTGCCACTGCAAAGAATCTGAACAAACGTCTCACGCTCTCCAGTATCCGGAATACAAAAGTAGGTACATATCACCCAGAAAACTTTAATGTTCCCTCACTGCAACCCGAACATATGTCCCCAGGAAAATTATTAAAAAAACACAGGATGGAAATTGCTGGCAATACTGTCGCAATTTTCAGGGATGACCATCAAGACAAGACTGAACAGTATAGCCGTGACAGCAAAGTCAGAATCAAGAGCCTGTTCAAAAAGAAGATAAAGCGTCATCCCTATGGCTATCGCCGTCGTTATCTAAGCCCTTACTCTTATGTTGTCAGGAAACGTCGCCGTTCCACGGCCAAAAGAGGATTTATAAAAAAGGGCGTAGTCAAGGCTAAGCGACATACAGAAAAAAGGACACGCTCTGCAAGGGTTCGTTCTCGAAAGAAGAAGTAAAATGACAGTCCATACCCATACCACCGCAGAAATAACTGAATGGTTTAGCTTGTCCTTTGGACTATCTGAGTCGTTACAAAATTTTTTGAGTTGGTCTCCAGGCATTCTGGATTATGCAGCCTGGGCTATCACCTTGTTACGTCCTGCCTGTTTGGCAGCATAAACCGCTACATCAGCCCGCTTCATGATAAGACTGACAGTATCGTCAACCCTCTCCAGGGTACCAATACCGATACTGGCTGTCAGGTTTAGCGATCCCCCATTGCCAGATATATCAAAGGGTTTCTTTCCGATTGACTGTCTCAAACGCTCTGCAACACGGAAGGCCTTGACCCTGTCCGTCTTGGGCAAAACAATCACAAATTCTTCTCCGCCGACACGGCACGCCAGATCCAGGCCGCGTGTATTCTTACGTAGTCTTGCTGCAAATTCCACCAGCACCTCATCCCCAATATCATGGCCATGATTGTCATTGACTAGTTTAAAAAAGTCAATATCAATCACCATCAAAGAGATTGTACGGTTGCGTTTCAGGCTGTCAGATATAAGCGAGGCCAGGTGATTGTCCAGATACCGCCTGTTATGCAATCCTGTCAATGGATCAATAATGGCCATCTCGACACGCTCTTCAAGCTTGTCCTGCAAACTGTCATAGAAACGTTTATGCTTGACCTGGTTACGGATTCGCAAACCCAGTTCCATACGGTCCAGCGGACGCGTGACATAATCATTTACCCCCATTTCCAACCCGCGCAGCAAACGCGCCTGTTCATCAGGGTTGACAATCAGCATGATTGGCACATGACGGTTCTTCTGGTCAGACCGTATTTGCGAACACAGGCGCAGGCCATCAAAATTATCAAGGTCAAGGTTAATCAGGACAAGGTCATAATCGATATCATGAAGAGCCTGTGTCATAAATTCAGGATTGGCACAAATGTCAACCTCCTGTTCCTTTGACAATATTTCCTTGAGCCTTTTGTCAGCTGTCCCATTATTACCGATAATCAGGACTCTGCCATTTTCCATATCCTGCAAAAATTTGCTGTTGGTTGTTTTTTCTAGGCCAAGACGTTCTGTTGTCTCTGTCCGCAGGATCATCTCATCTGTCAGAATTTTGAGCCGTGTCAAATTCTTGACCCTGGCCAGCAGGGCAATATCATCAACAGGTTTTGTCAAAAAATCATCCGCTCCGCTTTCCAACCCACGGATACGGTCAGACGGCTGGTCCAGGGCAGTCACCATAATGACAGGGACATGCCATGTCTTTGGATTTTCCTTCAAACGGCGGCAGGTCTCAAAACCGTCCATACCTGGCATCATGACATCAAGCAACACGACATCGACGCACCCCTTATTGGCTATTTCCAGAGCCTCAGCACCAGAAGAGGCGGTCAGGGTATCAAAATATTCAGCCTGCAAGCGCATTTCAAGATATTTCACATTGGCAGGAATATCATCAACAATAAGAATACGTGCTGTCATCCGAAAATCACTTCCTGATTTAATAAAATAATGTTGGTTCATGTCTGTTGTCAGACAATATAGTAAGGCAATTTCCTAGACATCCCCAATAAACTGCCTAACAGTATCCAAAAAAAGCTGCACGGAAATAGGTTTTGCCATATAGGCTTCACAGCCCCCTTCCCTGAAACGCTCCTCATCGCCTTTCATGGCAAAGGCGGTGACGGCAATGACAGGGATATGCTTCAGTTCCTCGTCATCCTTGAGCCATTTGGTCACCTCAAGTCCTGAAATCTCAGGAAGCTGGATATCCATAATAATCAGATCAGGATTTTCCTGCCTCGCCAAATCCAGGGCATTGGTACTGATGCGTGTCTGGACAACAGTGTATCCATTGGAATCGAGCAGGTCATGAAACAGCTTCATGTTCAACTCATTGTCTTCCACAATCATGACTTTTTTAGCCATAGCATGTTCCAGTACCTATTAAATTAAACCGCCGTAAAACCACCATAACAAATATCTGATTTAGGTTGTTATAATCCTACATAAACCCTAAATATTTTATTAATTTTAAACGGGAAGGGCAATTTGTCTACAAAACAGGACTGATAGCCACTACTGACATATAGGAAACGCCATGCCTAACAACCACAGTGAACTTGAACAGGTTGGTCTTAGGGCTGTCCACTTTCTGACAGACAACCCTGACTATCTAGGCCGTTTTCTTGACCAGTCGGGTCTGTCCATTGATGAGCTGAGAGAGAATATTGCCAGCCAGGAACTCCAGACAGGCATTCTTGATTTCCTGTTTTCGGATGAAAGCCTGCTGATTGTATTTTGCAGTTCGCAAGATATAGACCCTGCCCATCTGCAAAAACTGTATGCCAGGCTAACCTATGGAGGAGAATCTTTCTGATCCCCACACCCCAAACCTTTTTGGGTTCAGGGCGGACATCCAGCTAATGCTTTGTGGCAGACAGGCTATCAGCCCATTTTCCTGCTTTCAGGCTATTGGCAATCTGACTGAAAAACTGCTTTTTCTTTCCGCCATTTTGCGAGGCAATCCGTTTTAGCCTATGCATCGGCACTTCAACAGAAGCCATCCACATGGCCGAAAATGCCATTTCCCCAAGACGGATGGTATCCATATCATCACTTTCAAACATATCGACATGATAAGCATTACTGGAGACACGTTTCAGGGTATCACCGGACCAGCTGCTGTGCTGGCCAAGTATCATTTGCTCATGGGCATCAAGCAAACAACTGTTCTGCGCCCAACGAAATGTCAATCCGTTCTCTGATCTTCCCAAAATGGGGTCTATATCCCCAAGGAAAGTCTCGAAATTCAGGGCAACAGGAAGATCAGCCAGGATCAGTTCCAGTGTGACATCATGTTGTTCCAGCTCACTGGCCTTGTCGATAATCGCACGGGTCACGGCTGAATCATGGGAATGCGCCAACAATTTTATGGTGCGCTTCCCTGAGCCATAGACACCGGAAGAAATGTCTGAGAGGAATGTCTCAATAAAGGGTGTAAACTTGTCAGCAGAAGCTGGAATATTTGCATGACTTTGGGGCGCAGCAAAACGTGAAAGAACACTCATTGAGAAAAACCTTTAGATAGGGGGCAATGGCATGGCAAAGGAGCGATACAGCTTATGAATTTCATCATAGCCAAAAGGCGTTAAAAAAATATTGACCATATCCCATCATTTTTCATTAAAACCCTAAATCCAGAACGAAGTGAGCTGTTTATCCAGACCTGAAAAGAAATAAAACACTCGAAAATATACACATTTTCAAATGTTTAGCCCAATCTCATCACTGCGTCATTCTGTCCACATTCAAACAACTTGATTTATCTCAAAATTCTTTTTGATAACGCTATCTTGAGACCCCTTCCACAAAAATGACGTTCCAATATTATCTTGGAACGTCTTATTTATGTAAGTATATTTTGTCACAAAGTTTATCTTCAGGCCAAGCTCTCAAGTTTTCTTGTTTTTCTTTGGGGCAAACATCCTGGCTATTTCATCACCCTTCTCATCCTGGATTTCATCTGTCATATCTTCCAAGATAGTAGCTGTTGTGTCACCATACCCGTCCGCATTGCGGCTGGCTGTTAGGCCTGTATCTGTCTCAAGACTGGCAATGCCGTTCATTTGCTGTTCAGGTTTTGGGGGATGATAAGTGTCATCAGCCCTTGCAACTTGAATGTCACCAATAACGCCCTCATGTTTCAGCGTTGCAACTTCGGCTGTCCTCTCCACTGTTGGCCTAATCGGCTGGCTGGCTGGTTGGCCTGAAATCTGTGCGCCCAGCCCCATAGCCTGCGTTTTGCTTGCCTGGTTGTTGGCCTGAACCTTGTTGGCCTGATCCAATTTGTCCAGCTGAGCCTGGAGTGCCTTTTGTTGTACCTGTTGCGACCTGTCAGCAGCGACCTGCGGCTGTTGCGGTGATGCCACATGTGGCTGCACCTGAGGAGCGACAGGAATATTGGCTACCGGATGTGGATGTCCATGCCCGTGAGGGGCAACAGGATGCTGCGGATTGACAGGCCTATACTCTGGAGCCTGCGGATTTTGTGGCATCACTGGCTGACGGACAGGCACTGTATTAATGTTGGCAGTGGGTATTCCTGAGCCATTGACGGACATGCCGCCATAGCTGCTGCTGCCCCTGCCCTGCTGCACAGACGGGGCAGACATCGCTGGGTGGGTGTTGACAGGCGGGGTATGGAGCGTTGCCGCCTGGTTGACAGGATTCTTTTCCTGCGCCATTTCCATTGCCATCTTACGGCGTTTCATCTCATCACGGTGCTGACGCTGTTCATCCCAGTGCCTGCGGTAAAGCCTGTCCTGCTCGGCAAGTCTCAGGCTCAGGACTTCCAGCCTGTTGCGTCTCATGGCATTCAGGGCTTTCTTTTCCCTGGCCCAATGGGTTTCATGCACCCCAACCTTTTCAGCAGTCCCGATCAGGGCATCAAGCATGACATTTGGCAAGACATCCTTTTTAAACTTATAGGGTCTGAACCTGTCCACCAACTCAACATCATCGTTGCCTTGAGCCATCAGGGTCTTCTTGATCCAGCCATCACTATGGGCTGCCCTTTTGGAAAAAGGATTCATCCAGGTATCTACAGGCTTCACAATCCCCATAGACTCCAGGCTCAGAAACAGATTGGCAAGGTTTCTTGACCGGGGGTCGTCATGGAGCGGCACCCCTGCAAAATATTCGCCGCTGCGGCGATAAATATATTTATTCATCAGGTCAAGGCCGCTGCTGGCCAAGACCTTGCCTGTATCATAATCCCCGGTTTCACGTAAATCGGCCTTGCTCAACTCTTCCAGCTTACCCAGAACCTGGGAAAAATGTCCCTCTTCGGCATCCTTGATCTGGCTCTTGATCACATGCAAACGGTTTACCCGGCGGTTCAGCGAAATCAGCAAGATACACAGGTCAACAAACAAAGCAACAAACAGTGGGATATAGTCACGCTGGCCAAGCCCAGCATCACTGTCCTTATACACAGCTGTCGTATTTTGAGCCGTATTAACAGCTTCACGGCGCAACTTCCTAATCTCATCAGGACCAAGCGGCATTTTCAGGGTCGGGATTGCCATAATGGTGACAGCCAGTCTGCGGAAGGCTTCAACAATAGCTTCGGATCCCTCAACAGCCTTGATCTCAACCTTACGGATCAGGGGCAATTCCTCAATCGCCTTCACAGCACCGCGCAAGGCAATCTGCAACTGGCCATCAGGACAATTAAATTTTCGGCCATTTCCCGCATCAAAACGGGTCTGGCGGGAACGGTTGTCAAACTGGTCCTTGATCTGCCTGAGCTGCGGGTCACTGCGCAAGGAATTAAAGCGGGCAATGGTCAGGCCAAGCTTACGGCTGAGGTTGCCCAAAAACCTGTTACGGGTACCTGTCTTGGGATCAACAGTTGACTTGTCTCCTGACAGCACCTTCTTAATGTCACTGTTCAGCCCCTTGATATCATTATTGACCTGCTCGACGCGGCCTGAGATAAAGTTTCCTGCAAAATCAAACTGCTGGGCATCACTGTCACGCAGACGGCGGCGCGGCCCATCGCCTGGCGCAGAACGGCCACAGGTCCCGCCCTTTTCACGTTCGATCTTGGCCTTTTCTGCTGAAACTTCTGTCAGCTTGGCAAAAGTATTATTGAGGTTTTCAAGGCGGGTCTGGCCTGTTGTCAGGGCGGTCTGTACCTGGGTAATAGCTGAAGAGGCCGAACGGGTGGCTTCACCGCGTGCCTCTAGGTATTTCCAATAAAAGCCAAAACCAAAACCCACCGAAATCAGGGTCAGGAAGGCATAGCCAATCACAAAGACGGGCTTGAGCCAGCGCGGCGTGTCAGCGGAAAACAGGGCATCAAGCAGATAAAGGATCATCATCATCAGCATGGCGACCGCAAAGGCAATCGCAACCTGGACACTTACCCCGACAACCCCGTCCATCGCATTGGCCTGGATCAGTTCCAGCATCCCCGTATAGGTTGCCAGCCATGACAGGAAAGAAAGTCCCAGAATAAGGAAAGCCTTGATTGGGTCAGCCCAGAACCACCGCCAGATACTGAAACGGCCATTCTTGTTTTCTTCTGCCAGCCTGGCCTGTTTTGTATATTCATACGCCACCGGGGTAATGCTCCTAAACTCTGTCTTCACTGTTTTGGTATCGGAAAACCTGGCCGGCCCAAAAACTTAGATATACTTTAACCAACCTAGCGCAACAGCCAGGAAGACCGGATATATTTTGGAAGAACTGGTTAAAACAACAACGAGATTACATATTTCTCATGATTTATTATTCTGGGGATATATCATCCTGGCCTAAAAACACAAAAGATAATTCCCAGACATGAATATTTATCGCGTTTTAAAGAGACCAGAATATGACGTTATCAACACGCTGTCTTGGACTGTTGCAGAATTATGCCAATCCAGGAACAGCATCAAAATCGCTACCAACTTAACGGTTATGAGTTATCAATATACTCCCGTCACATGAGAATTTCTGAAATTTGACACAGAAATCTCATAGACAAGGCACGTTCTTTGTTGTGTCCCTTTTGGAATGACACAAACAAAAAAAGCCGGCCCTAATATTCGGACCGGCCTCAAAAGCATTGACTGGATCATTAGATCAGGCAGAAAACCAGCCCTATTTTCCGCTAAAACGTCCACCGGAAGAAGACCGGCTACGTGCCAGGCCTGAACGTGAGGATCTTATACTTCTTGAGCCCGTCGTACCGCCACTGCGTTTCTGGGTGGCATAACGTCTGTTGGGGGAACGGGACTCATATTTTGGGGTCGGGGCTTTTGCTGCCGAACGGGCAACACCGACACTGCCAGTTCGGGCACCGACATTCTTGTTGTCACCTGTGCGAAAATTCGAGTCGTTACGTCCCCGGTAAAGTGGCTGCGAACCCATACCGCCCCCTCCGCCGCCCATCATCCGCGACATCATATAGCCCATCATCATGGGCATAAAGAATGAGCTGCCATTGGACTGAGCATATGACTTACTGGGTTCACAACGCTCCTTGCCAAATTCAGACTCACAGTCTGCCTGGCTCTTAAACTTGGGGGCAACCTTTTGGTGGGATTTTTTGGCAGCTGCAAAATTTGCCTTGCACTCTTCATCAGACATCGGGCTCTGGTTGATACATTGCTCAACGCTGGCATATATTTCACTGTCAACCTTGGGGTCAGAACAGGCGGCCAGTGCCAGGGAACTGACACCCATAACCAGAAAAGCAAGCTTTCGTGAGCATTTCATCTGCGGCAAATCCCTTTTATTCAAACCATTATCAAGATACATTATTTTAGAATAATGCGAATCATCTAACAATATATGAATGCAAGAGCATAGTTGCAAGGTTTTGATATGAGACAGAACATAATTCGTGTAAAAAACCTAGAGACTGGGAAATTACGCCTATTCCAGAACGGGGCAATCCTTGCCATATCCCTGCTGGTTTCCTGAAAACAGAAGGCTGTCACTGCTGTAGAAATAGGACGCAGAACGGCTATATATCTCTGCCAGTGACAGGCCTTTTTCAGACGACCTGTCACGCCGTCCTGCAAAACTGGATAATGAATGCAGTGGCAAAGCGTTCATGGTAGTATGCTGCTTTCCCCTGCCAAGGCGAATTTTATGGACAAACCGCAGGACATTTTTTGAGATATATTTAAAAAAGACAGTTTTACGAAGTTGCATAAGTTTGGTAACGCTGGATATGAGGAACATTATGATTGTCTTCCTAAAATACCTGAAAATCATTGAAAACCAGTTGGGAGTAATGGTTAATAAGCTATGATTCGGGGCAAAAAAGTGCCAGAAAATGTCTTTTCCAAGACAGCTGCTCCGATGTTGCCTTTTGGAAACATAGTTGCTGGCTCAAACTGGGGTGAACCTTTGAAAAAAACCATGATTATAATTCTCCTGCTTGTCTTTGGCCTTGCGCTTCCAGCCTATGGCTATTGGCATTCGACACTCCATGGTTCAGCCATGTTATCACTTGATTTTCCAAGCCAAGACAGTCGTTATCTCTCCCGCGCCCGTATCATGTTTTATGACGCAAACAAAAAATTGCTGGCAACAGGACAAAGAGACGAAAAAACCAATCTGGTCTGGCCAGTACATCCCAAAGTTGGGACATGCCATATCCCCACAGGCAATGGCCTGCTTTCTGCCCTCAAGAAGAAAAAATGGGACAAATGCCATTCCCAGCTAACGAAATGGATAACTGGCTGGGCATCACGAGTACGCCAGGCTCAGGTCATTCACGCCAACTGCTATTCACGCAAGTTTCCAGTAACTATCAGCCGTTCCAATTCTCCGCTGGAATGGTTTATATGGTGGATTCCAATGCCCCACGGCTATGAGCCGCCATATAGCAGTTATCATGCCAACATCACCCTACGCCCTGCCAACTGTATCAGCCAATGAAGCCTGCCTGATTCTGCAAGCCTGTCAACAACGCCCATTACAATGATTGTCACCTGACACGTTTTTAGCTAGTCTGGTTAAAAACAAATCATACTGGGGAATGGGGACACACCAACAATGCTTGAATCACTCTTGTCAATTGACAACCTTTTTACACTGCTAATGCTGACATTTTTGCAGATCGTACTGGGGTTTGACAACCTGCTTTATATCTCCATCGAATCCAAAAGGGTTGCCCCTGAAAAGCAAAGCATGGTACGCCGTTATGGCCTGTTCATGGCAATCCTGTTGCGGATTATCCTGCTTTGGGTCATTCTGAGTGCCATTCCCTATCTGCAAAAAACAGTTTTCAGTATTGACCTGTGGGGGATTATGGAGGGTCATTTTTCATGGCACAGCCTGATCGTCCTGATTGGCGGCATGTTCATTATCTACACAGCGATGAAAGAAATTTATCATATGCTGGGTGTTGACCATTTGGAAGGAGAGAGCAGCGACAAACATAAGTCAGTAACCTCCGCCATCATCATGATTGTCATCATGAACCTGGTATTTTCCTTTGACTCTATTCTCAGTGCGATTGCCCTGACAGATGTATTCTGGGTCATGGCTGTCGCCATCCTGATTAGTGGTACTCTTATGATCTTGCTGGTTGACCATGTTGCTGACTTTTTGCGCAAGAACAGGATGTATGAAATATTGGGACTGTTTATCCTGTTTATTGTTGGCGTGATGCTGGTCACTGAAGGCGGTCACCTTGCCCATGTCACCCTGATCGGCCAGCCTGTTGAGAAGATGGCCATGAGCACCTTCTATTTTGTGATTGCCATGCTGGTCATCATCGACCTGATCCAGACCCGCTACCAGAAAAAACTGCTGGCCCAGCTGGGAAGTGGCAAAAATAAGAATGATATCGCCTAAAAAAGCAGCCCAGGTCAACTGTACCGGAAAGACAGCCGAGTCATGACAACAATAAAGCTGTTGGCCTTTGCGGTTGTCGTGCTTTTAGCCCTGTCGTCCTATGGTTACTGGCATGGCCGAACCCATGGCAAGGCCATGATTACCCTGTACCTGCTTGATGAGACGGGCATGGTTACTCCGGCAACAAACCGGCTTGACGGGGCAACAGTCCAGTTTCTTGATGACTTGGGCACAGTGCTGGCTCATGGAAAAAGGATGGATAGTGCCGGTGTTGTTTACCTGCATCATCCCAAAGCAGGATTTTGTTATACTTCAGGAAAAACCCAGCTCACGCCTGGACAAAGACGAAAGGCATGGGAGAAATGCCACAGGCCACATGCGTCCTGGCTGCCGACCTGGACCGGGAGGGCAAAACAGTTCCAGGTTAGCCACCCCAATTGCACGACACACAAGATGCCGCTTCATATCAAGAGTGTCCGCCCAATACTCCTTTGGCTGTTTTGGTGGATTCCGAGTCGTTATGGCAGGGTCAGTTTTCCAACGACATTTTACCACACCCAGTTAATACTCAAGCCCGAAGATTGCCTTAAAAACAAGCCATGAACACAAAAAAGGCATCACCCCAAAAAGGATGATGCCTTGCCCCAAAATTTTCCCCCACACCAAAGATTGTTAGCGAATGCTGATACGGCCACCCCTGCGTCTCATCAGTGCATATAGTCGCGCAGCATGACGTGGGGCAAGACGGATACAACCATGGGACGCACGCCGCCCAAGTTTGCGGGTTTGCCCTGTGGCATGAACAGCATAACCGCCCCTGAAGAAAATGGAATGGGGCATTGGTGCGCCGCCATATTTGCGCGAATAATGCATCCGTGAAAAACGCTTGGGACCATAAGATCCCCTTGGCGTGGCAAAACCCCTTTTGCCAGTAGAAACCCGCCAGCTATACCGTCTTCTGCCATTAACATATACTGTCATGACCTGACGTGCCAAAGAGACCCTTGCGACCACCCCGCCCTTATAGAATTTCTTTTTATATCGCCTGCGTGCCTCTGCATCTGAGAAAACAGAGTCCAGCAGAAACAGCGAAACCATCGCCGCAACCAGTGTGAAGTATTTCATATATTCAACCCTCTATATCTATGTTGTATGAATACAACCTAGCATAGACACAACTTAATGGTGAATAAAGCCCTAACACACTATTTTTAACAGTTATTGCTGCGACAATATCGGTTTCTTTGGTATTTTTACATCTTACAGCGTAAAAAATGAGACAGGCCAGCCATTTAGACAAGGAAAACATTGTTACCATGTCATTTTCCCTTTAAAATGACATAAACCCCTGAAAGGCTTGGATATTGAACCTTAGGTATTTGACGGGGTGTTCTCACGCAAAAATATGGCAGGAACGAATATACATGAAATTTATTGACCTCGCCAAAAACAGAGCCTTGCCCGCGCCTGTCATCTTCCTGGCAGCAGCCACCTGCCTGCTCTTGTCAGGATGCGCCAGCCAGGGCAACCTTTCCGGCTCAGACACCGCCCAGAAACCAGCCGGGGCACCTGTCAACCTGATGTCCCATTCTTCCAGTGCTTCTGTGTCACCAACATCCGCATCTCTGCCAAATGCCACCAGCCTGTCCCCTGCCCTGATGACACGCGTCAAAAGTTCGCTTGACCAGCGCGCCATACGCCGCGCCATACGAAATTACCGCATTACTAAAAAACACCCCAAAGGCCCTTACCGTGTAATGGGGGCTGACCTTAATACCAACGGCAAGGGAGAGGCCATTGTCCTCTATACCGGAGAGGGATGGTGTGCCCCTACAGGCTGCACACTTGCCGTCTTTGGAAAAACAGACAGGGGATACCGCATTATTTCTGTCACACGCCGTGTCAAGGCCCCAATATATGTTGCCCGCCAGAGCGGTTTCGGCTGGCGCGGCCTGACAGTTGATACAGGTATCAAGGGCAAGACCCTGCAATCTGTGATCCTGAAGTTTAACGGTTCACGTTATCCTGGCAATGCCACCTTGGTTGAGCGCATTCCTGGACGGGGCGGGGACAAGGGCGAACTGTTGATCGGGGCTGATGCCAACCCTACCGCACAAGAACCTGTCCAGCAAATGTCTCAGACAATGTCATCAACCGCCTCAAACCCATAGAGCCAGTCATAACGCTTCAACAGGTTTTCTGGCTGCGAACGCCTCAACACAGCATTTCGCGCCCACCTGGCCGGGGTTTTCATATGATAGATCCTGCCCATTTTATGGGACTGTTGCATCACCTTATCTACGCGCGGCATTCTTTTGGCCTCATAATGATGAAAGGCTTCCGGGTAATGTTTTTGTGCAATCATAAGTTCCGAAGCCAGGACAGCCGCATCCTCAATCGCCATCGCGCCGCCCTGGGCCAGAAATGGCACGGGTGGATGAGCTGCATCCCCAAGCAGCGTAATCCGCCCTTTCGACCATTTTTCCAACGGCGGCAAGGCAAACAGTGACCATTTATGCCAGCCTGTCAGCGAAGTAATAAAGTCTTTCGGTGAAGTGTCCCAATCCCTGAAGCCCTGGATGACCTCATCCTTGTCAGCGGCGTTATTCCAACCTATACCAATCTCTTTGTCATCCACTATGGCAATGACATTGATCGCCTTGCCCCCAATCACTGGATAATGCACCAAATGACTGCGCGGTGCCATCCAGAGCATGGTTTGTTGACGCTTGAAAAAGTCAGGCGCATATTCTGAAGGAATCACAGTGCGCCAGCTGGTCTTGCCAATCGGGGACGGCTTGACATTATGCATCTGCTTACGCACCGCGGACCACAACCCGTCAGCACCGATAAGAGCCTCACCCTCTACAGAACGGCCATCATCCCCCATCAAGGTCACGGAATAAGGGGTCTCGCGATAGGCCAGTGCCGTAAACCCGGTGCTGATTGTGATATGCGGCTCATTTTGCGCCACCTTCAACAGAGCCTCCTGCAAGTCGGCACGATGCAACACATAATAGGGCGCATCATCATAGCGGCGGCGGGCAACATCACCCAAAGGCACCTGTGCCAGACTCTTGCCATTCAGGCCGTCATAAAGCGAAATATTCTCAGGGGTGACAGACTGGCTGACGAAATGACGACTCACGCCCCAACGGTCCAATATGCGCGCGGCATTTGGGCCAAGCTGGATACCAGCACCAACCTCACTGAATGATTTGGCCTGCTCCAAGACATGGACATAAAAACCAGACTGTGCCAGGGCAATCGCTACAGACAGGCCGCCAATGCCGCCGCCTGCAATCAATATCGGAGCCTGTTGTTTCATTCTTGCGTTATCCTAAGCCTTCTGCGGAGCATTAAAGGCGCAACCAGCAGGGTTTGTCTCAAAATCACCCAGGGTGTTGTCATAGACATAAAGGGTGGAGCAATAGGGACAGATCACCTGGTTTTCCGCGCCCATATCCAGGAAGACATGAGGATGATCCAGCGGCGGGGAAGCCCCCATACACTTCAGTTTCTTACTGGCAACGCGGATATTCTCACTGCCAACATCATTTATATAATAGGGTACAATTGGGTCAGCCATCGGTGTCCTTCTTTCACAAAACAGTGCAGGTTTATCTTTCCAGACACCCTAGCTTTTTAGGGCAGAAATGACAATTGCTTTATTACAGAACATTGCCCCCCCACAGAGGTAAACCCCCGATAAAGCAGATTGACAAACCTGTCACTCCCCCAATTGCTGACCACACCTACCCATTTTCCTGTCCAGGAACGCGCCCAGTTCATCGATGCCATTCATCATGTTGGAACAGTAAATTTTGCCAATGCCGTCCACAACAATATAATCTGTCTGCAAGAACCAGTCATAACCAATATCTGACAAGCAGCTCCAGCTTACCTTGTTGTCCCCTGCCAACGGGCTTTTATAATAGACAAAACTGTCATCATATGAAAATTTGACCCAAAAGGCCTGGTAAGCGAAAAAGATTGCACCTGCCACAAAGCCGGAAGCGACCAGGAAGGCCATAAACTCCTGCCCCCTAACATTAATCATCATCAGCCAAACCACAAAGGCCGCGAAAGGAATCAACAACAGGGCAAAGGCCTTGAACCCCCTGCCATAGGACAGATACCGCATTTTTCCCTTGCCCACAGCCTTTTCTTTTGTGCCTGCCACCAGCAGCCAGACAAAGAATGCCCCACCAAGTCCGCTGACAAGAATATTGAAAACTGGCTGAAGCCAGCCGATAACACTACCCATTTTCCAACCCCATCACTGCGCAAAACACTTTCAGGCAAAATAACAGCAAACTGATAACCAAACCCCTACCAACTTGCCTAAAAAACTGTAAAGCCGCCACTCCTTCTGCCTCACAACCGTTTGACATAACACCCAGGAATACCTATATCCCAGTACAATGCCTTGCTTTTTATTGCCAGGAAAAATCATGACCTATGATGACTATAATGCCTTTTGCAAGACCTTGCCTGCCACCAACTATGTGATGCAGTGGGGCAGCTCCCATGTCTGGAAAGTCGGGACAAAAGTGTTTGCCATAGGCGGATGGCATAAGGAAGAGGATCGCCCTGCCTTTAGCTTCAAGGTCAGCCCATTGTCGTTTGACATCATGAAAGACCAGCCTGGTTTGCGCCCTGCCCCCTATCTGGCCGCGCGGGGCATGAAATGGATACAGCATTTTAACACCCAGACTGTTTCAGACAATGAGCTAAAGGACTACCTGACAGAATCGCACTATATTGTCTCCCTTGGCCTGACCAAGAAACTGCAAAAAGAACTCGGCCTCAACCAATAACCCAGTTATGGAGGCAACATAGTTGCTCTTTATTGGGACAGCAGCTATTCTTTAGGATAACGACAGGGAAACCAGGTATGTTCAAGACACTTACCCCAAACCTGATGGTCACCGACATCTCCAAAAGCGTGGCATTCTATAGGGATGTCCTCGGCTTTTCATTGCGGATGGCTGTACCGGAAGACCGGAACGAATTTCCCGACACGCTGAAAGACGGGGTGCATTATATCTATGCCCAGCTGGTCTATGGCAAGGTCGAGATCATGATCCAGTCAAGGGAAAGCCTGTCAGAGGATATTCCTGCCTTCAGGGACATGTCCCCAGGAGCAGCAGTTTCCTTTTATGGCACTGTCGAAGATATTGACGGACTGTATCAAAAGCTGAAAGAAAAGGTTGATGTGGTCAAGGCACTGGAAACAAGCTGGTACGGTATGAAGGAATTTTATATCCGTGACCCAGACGGCTATATATTGGGGTTTGCCAGCCCAGACCCTGAAGCCAATACAGGACAGGATATATGAGCCACGCCTGCCCGATCTCCTTGACACAGCACAGCCATCACTGGCACGGGAAGATGCTTGGACACTCTGCCCTGAACCAAGAGATTATGCAGGGCTTTGACCAGCTGCAAGACAGCCCTGATAAGCAAAGCCATTATTTTCATGGCCGTTATGAGAATATTTATATTGAAAAGCAGCGTCTTCCCGCCCTGGTCCCAGTTCTGGCCAGCATCAGGCTGACTGCGCTGAAAATATTACCTGAACTGCAAAACAAGCAGCTGGCTTCCGGTTTCTGGTTCAACCTGATGTATCCGGGAGACCAGACCACCAGCCATTGTCATGATGATGACAGCGAGCTTCTGTCATGGGTCTATTACATCCAGGTTCCGCAAAATTCAGGCAACCTCATTCTTGAGCCTGCCAATTCTCAAAAGGTCACCATATCCCCGAAGGCAGGTGACTGCATTTTCTTTGGCCCCGCCCTGCTTCATGAAGTCAGCACCAATTTGAGCCAGCAAACCCGTCTGTCAATTGCTGGAAACTTTGGGATTGTTCGATAACGCTCATTCACAAAAAGAGACCCAATAAAAAACCTGCCCAAACCACTCAGGTTTCAGGCAGGCCTAATAATAACAGTCACTTCCAGCCACCTATTGGCCAGAAAAGCTTTCTTTTTCATCATGCTTATAGCCCTTGGTCAGACCAAGCGGACAACAGACAGCAACCTTCAGGGCAACAGGAATACCAACGAGAAAACCAGCGACAGCAACCCATGGCAACGCATTCATGTTCGCAAGTCCCAGGTCAGGCAATAATATCGCGGCTATGACAAACACACCCATCACCATTGGGGCAACCAGTAAAAGCATAAACATCATCAAACGAAACATGGAATTTCTTTCCTAATTTTATTTTTTATGATACGTATTAAAACGTAGGCTAAATTCCTTATGCGACATTTTGGCATACTTTGCAACAAAAAAATATTTTCATCTTGCCCTTGGTTAACCCTTTTATAATCCCGTAATGTATTTTTCTGTCCTGTTGAACTATATTACCAATAGGTTTTCAGAGGCACAAACCTTCCTCCCACCGCTGACAAGTTGTGTCCTTCAAAGCCTGGGGACAGACCATCGCTTGCCCAACCAAATTTAGTCATTGTATTAGGGAACAACATTATCCCTGAAAGATCTATAGTGAGGCGACCCATTTGGACAACACACATGAAAAAGTCGTTATAACCCTGCTGGATGTTATTTCCCGCTGCGCCAATTCAGAACTACCCTGGCAAGCTTTCCTCGACCAGCTCACCAAATTTTTCCCATCAATGAAAGTCGCCATACCAGGGCATGACAGCCAGGAAAACCTGCTAAACTTTGCAATAACCAGTGGCTTTGACCCTGAATTTGAAAAAAGTTTTTTTGAGCATTACCACAACAATAGTTTGGACAGTTTCATGCTGCTATAGTCCCGTAGTTACACAGCTTCTTGAATTCAGGTTGTGATTTAATGGAGTTCAACTCAAAACCTAACATGGAAGAAAAGGTTTTGAGCAGGTGTTCGTTGGATTTTCGT
>JAJRRF010000140.1 GCA_024279735.1 Alphaproteobacteria bacterium | reverse complement strand
TTTTCACTGCCATCAGGCATGGGAGTTAGCCCTTTTGTTTTTGGACGTTGACATAACGGCCAACATCAAAAACGGGAACTCCCGCCCCTGCAACCCTTTATCTTTGCAACGGCTGCCAGGGATCTGAACCAGTATAGTTAAGGCCTTTTTGGGGTCGTGTACTTGACCTCTTTCTGGAAGGGTTCCCAGGTCAGCTTATATCCGACATAGCCTTTTTCATTTGGCTCCATCTGGGTGGTTGTCAAGAACCTTGTCTTGCCCTCAGGAACTTTTTTTTTCGGGTCTACTTTTCCCATAAATCACCTTTTTTTATTAATCAGGATAGCCATTGCATGATATTGCAACTAGGAACAATCCCGATATGGTTTTATACCTGTCACCTGCATTATGCACTAGACTGGTATCTTTAATGTGTTATCAATTTCAGGCCCTGCAACAATTTTGCCGCCGGCCTCAATCTCTTCATCTGTCGCGTCCCGGACACTCAGTACCGTCAGTGTAAAGATAACCTCCCGACCACAAAGCGGGTTATTGCCATCAACCGTTAACGTCTTGTCATCCATCCTGGTCACGATAAAGTTACGCGGCTGATTGTTTTCACCTTCGGTAATAATGGTCATGCCAATTTCCCGGTATTCCTTTGGAACATTCTCTATACGGTCGGTAAAAACCAGGGACTCGTCCCTCGAACCATAAAGCTGGTTGCAGTCTACAGGAACTTTGATAATGTCCCCTGCGGACTTTCCTTCCAGTTCCCCAGTGACCTCAGGCCCCAAAACTTCATTCTGGCCATGAATATAGCCCAATGGGAACTCTACCTTGGTCAGGACATGCCCAGACTTCTGGTCTATCACCTGATAGGAGAGCTCAACAAACTTATTTTCCCGGATCGTTTCATTCATCACAAACCAAAACCTTCTGCTGCCATACTCGGGACAGCTGCAAAAACAACCGAATGGTTTAGCTTGACCCTTTATTTCTGCGTGTATCCTTAAAAGATCGAAGCTCCAAAAATCTTGACATCCTCTTGTTCGTAACCAAGAACCAGCCTGCCAAGCCATTCACCTTTTTTCTTGGTGCTGTGCTGGCGGTACAGAACCGTAACATGCTCACCCCGGCGGATCAGGCCGATAAAGTCTATCTCCTCAGACAGGTTTCTGGTCAGCTCACTTCTGGCAAACTGTTTTCCCACCTCAACCTGGTCAAGGCCATGTGCCAGCGACTGGGAAAAATTCTTGACGAATTCGCCATATTGGCCGGCATTGGAATTTTTGATAAGGTCAGCCCATAAAGGGTGGGCAATTGCCAATATCTCATCATCCGTTTTTTCAATAATGTTCATTTATGTTTCTCTGTTACCATCAAAAACGGCTTTGCTCACCGCATAAAAAAGATCAACATATAACAATGTTGACCTTTATGCTTAAGTGCCTGACCGGATATCCAGTCAGGCATAAGACACCCAGACAAAAATTCAAGACAAACTTTTGTCTGGTATTTTTACGTCTTGGCGACTTTTTAGACCTTCGCCTTCTTGGCCTCTTTTTTCTTCACTTCCTTGAGACCCTTGTCTTCCATCTCATCCTTGTCACCGACCAGATGATAGAGAGGTGCTTTTTCCATGGTGTACTCACCTGTCTCTGGATCACGGCGCGAAACAGTCAGGACATGCCAGTTATCATCGTCGAGTTTCATGTGGTCACCGCGATAATAATATCCAGGCCAGCGCGTTTCCTTACGGAACAGCGTATGCTGGAAAACAGCCTCAGAAGTCAGGAAGCGATGCTTCAGTTCCCAAACACGCAACAGTTCGTGAATGTTCTCAGCAGCCAGGCTCTCAAAGTCTTCCTCCATGATCTTCATTTTCTTAAGACCAATATTGAGCAACTTTTCGTTGGTCATATAGTTGACCGTCACACCAGCACAATACTCATCCATACATTTCTGCAAACGGTCGAGACCCTGCCTTGGATTGATATAGTGCGGGTTGACATCACCAGCCACAATCTCATTGCGATAGATCTTGTAATGCTCCATCGGCTTGAAGATTTCTTTTTCGCGTCGCCTGATCTGCTCATCAGAGACCCTAATGCCTTCAGCCTTGCCATCATCAATATATCGGCAGGCAGCCTTTGCAGCCAGACGGCCTTCGGTGAATGACCCAGAGGAGAACGCATGCGGCGTACCGCCAACGGCATCCCCAGCACCGAACAGACCATGAACGGTCATCATCCGGTTATAGCCCCAGAAATATTCTGGCGGAGAAACATCTTCCGGCCCACTGGCCCAGCCACCACAACCTGTCGCATGAGATCCCATAACGTAAGGTTCTGATGTGGTCAGTTCAGGGTTTTCATATTTCGGGTCAACATCTGTCGCAGCCCACAATACGGCCTGGCCAACAGTCATGCCAAGAAAGTTTTCCCAGCCAACCTCTTCAAGATGCGGATCTTGGAAGGAATGCATCGTGATCATGTGGATAGGGCCTCGGCCCGCCGCAACCTCATTAATGAAAGCATGGTTACGCAGACAGGTCGGGATTGGCTGATGGGAGAAATGCTGGTTTTCTGTATCCAGATATGCCTTGCCAACCATTTTGGAAAGCTCAGGAAACCATTTGGATTCATACTCTTCACCATTACAGTTCTGGGTATAAGTCTTAAGATGCAAAAAGTAAGCACCCACTGGGCCGTAACCATCTTTAAAACGCGCCAGCACAATACGGTTTTCCATCTGGGTCATTTTCGCGCCAGCACCGATCATAAGACCATAAGCTGAACCTGACGACCAAGGTGCATACCAAACACGGCCCGCACCCTCACCCACAGAACGTGGCTTAAAGATGTTAGACGCACCGCCAGCACCACAAATCACAGTTTTGGATTTGAAAACATGATAGTTACCTGTACGCACATTAAAGCCAACAGCACCGGCAACCC
>JAJRRF010000139.1 GCA_024279735.1 Alphaproteobacteria bacterium | reverse complement strand
GTCAAGGAAGCCCTTGAAGACGAGGAAACCCGCAAGGCTCTGTATGACCGCTTCATCATCTCACAAAAACCCGCCCAGATTGACCCCTGGAGAGAACGGGCTGAAAAAGAGGATCTTATTGAAGAGTTTAAACCTATTATCGAACTTGTTTAGGCTTCACGCGAATGAACTGGCGTTCACCGCTCCAGCGGGGCAAGCAAAGCTTGGCGCACACTTGTGCTTTGTTTCGCCTTTGGCTCAAGAACACCATGCTCCATCTAAGATTGGGGCAGTGAAAGAGACAGGCAGAAAACAAAGATTAGAACAAGAAAATGAGTTGAGAAAGCCTACACTTGTGTGGGCGGTTACAACGAGACAAGGCCAAGCGGCCGCCACGCTGTAGCGCGCCTGTCGGAGCATGGCGTAAGCCATTGCGTGAGACCAAACAAAGGAACGAAGCATGAGTGACTGGGTTGAAGTTGGCAAAAGGGAAGAAATCCCTGTTCTTGGGTCACGTATTGTGCGCCGCAAGGAGGGGGATATTGCCCTGTTCCGTACGGAGAAGGATGAGGTCTATGCCCTGGACAACAAGTGCCCACATGAAGGCGGCCCGCTGTCTGAAGGCATTGTCCATGGTTGCCGCATTACCTGTCCGCTGCATAACTGGGTAATGGAGCTTGATACAGGCAAGGCTGTTGCCCCTGACGAGGGACAGGCCAAAACCTATCGTGTAAAGGTTGAGAACGGGATTATTTCTGTAGAATTGTAGTTTGTCTAGGCTTCGCGCGAATGCCTTTGGCCACCGCTTTCAGCGTGGCAAGCAAAGCTTGGCGCACACTTGTGCTTTGTTTCGCTAACGCTCAAGGACACCCTGTCCCATGCAAGATCGGGGCAGTGAAAGAAACAGGGCAGGAAACAAGGATAATGAGTTGAGGCAACGCAGTTGAACAACGAGACAAGGCCAAGCGGCCACCGGGCTAGCCCGCGCTGTCGCAGCCGTGGCAAAGCCACTGGCGTGAGACCAAAAAAGAAAGTCATAAGTTGTGGTGAGCAGTGACACAGAGAGCAGTTTTGTCAAGGCAAGCTGCCCCTATTGCGGGGTAGGCTGCGGGGTGCTGGCCAGGGTTGAGAATAACGGTATTGTTAGGGTGCGCGGCGACAAGGATCATCCTGCCAATTATGGCCGCCTGTGTTCCAAGGGCACTGCGCTGGCAGAAACGGTCTATCATGAAGACCGCTTGCTCTATCCTGAAATTGATACTGTCCAGGTCAGCTGGGAACAGGCCTTGCGCACAGTGGCTGGCGAGTTTGGCAAGACCATCAAGAAACATGGCCCAGATAGCGTGGCCTTTTATGTTTCTGGTCAGCTCCTTACAGAAGACTATTATGTTGCCAACAAGCTGATGAAGGGCTTTATTGGCTCTGCCAATATTGACACCAATTCACGGCTCTGCATGTCCTCCCCTGTGATGTCCCATAAGCGTGCCTTTGGTGAGGATCTGGTGCCCGGCTGTTATGAAGATATCGAGCGGGCACGGATGATCGTGCTTGTCGGCAGTAATACCGCCTGGTGTCATCCGGTAATCTATCAGCGCATTGTCAGGGCGAAGAAGGACAATCCTGACCTGTTTATTGTGCTGCTTGACCCGCGCCGGACACAGACCGCTGGGATAGCTGATTTGCACCTGGCCCTTGATCCAGGAACAGATTCGGTTCTGCTCAATGGCCTGCTCGCCTTTCTGGAGGCAGACAATGAGCGCAATGTGCTGTTTACCCAAAATTTTACATCAGGGCTGGAAGATGCCTTGACGATGGCGCAGAAAACGGCCGTTTCCCCCAAGGCTGTTGCCAAAAAATGCGGCCTGGAAGAAGATGATGTCGTCGCATTCTATCACCGTTTTTCCCGCACCGAGCGGGTGGTCTCGCTGTTTTCACAAGGCGTAAACCAGTCACGCAGCGGCGTTGACAACGGCAATGCCCTGATTAATTGCCACCTGTTTACTGGCCGCATTGGCCGCCCTGGTATGGGGGTATTTTCCCTGACCGGGCAGCCCAATGCAATGGGGGGGCGTGAGGTTGGCGGTCTCGCCACCATGCTGGCCGCCCATATGGAAATTGGCAATGCCAAGCATGGCCACCTTGTCCAGCGGTTCTGGAACAGTCCCAAGATTGCAGATAGGCAGGGCGCAAGTGCTGTTGAGTTGTTTTCGCAGATAGAAAGCGGAAAAATCAAGGCGGTCTGGATCATGGGAACCAATCCTGTGGTCTCTATGCCTGAGGCTAACCGTGTAAAGGCCGCCCTGAAAAAATGTCCGCTGGTTGTGGTCAGTGACTGTGTCCGCAACACTGACACCGTTGATATTGCGCGGGTACGGCTTCCTGCCCTGACCTGGGGGGAGCGTAACGGCACCCTGACAAATTCGGAGCGTTGCATTTCGCGCCAACACCCTTTCCTGCCTGTGCCGGGACTGGCACGGCCTGATTGGCAGATCATTACCGATGTTGCCCGCTATATGGGATTTGAAGAGGCCTTTCCCTACCAAAAGCCTGCGGAAATATTTCGCGAACATGCTGCCCTGTCGGGTTTTGGCAATAATGGCGACCGCGCCTTTGATATCAGCGAACTGGCGCACCTTTCCAATGATGAATATGATGAGATGAAGCCGTTGCAATGGCCAGTCACCCCGTTTTCCCCGAAAGGCACAGCCCGCCTGTTTGTGGATGGCCGCTATTATACCCCTGACAAAAAAGCTCATTTTATTGCCATCAAACCGCGCCGCGCCGCGACCCAGCCAGACAAAAAATTCCCCCTTATCCTCAATACGGGTCGGGTTCGTGACCAATGGCATACCATGACCCGTACAGGCATGTCCCCAAGGCTGTCTTCCCATATCAATGAGCCTTTTGCGCAGATCCATCCTGATGATATGGCACTCCATAACCTCACAGCCGACCAGCTGGCCAAGGTTTCCAGTCCCCTTGGCAGCATCATTGTCAGGGTGATGACCGACGATGCCCAAAAAAGGGGCAGCCTGTTTGTGCCAATGCACTGGAACGACCATTTTTCATCACAGGCACGGGTCAATACACTGGTGCAGCCTGTGACAGACCCTGTCTCAGGACAGCCAGATTTTAAGCATTACGTTGCCAATATTGTCAGCTATAGTCCCGAATGGCACGGTTTCATCCTGTCCCGTAGGCAGCTGCGGCTGACAAACCCGCAATATTGGGTACGCTCACGGCTCAGGGGGGTCTGGCACTATCATATTGCCGGGGACATGATGTCTACTGGCTGGGCAGACAGTGCGCGTAAAATGTTGTGCAGCAAAAACAGTGATGTGAACTGGATTGAATATTTTGATTGTGATGCCAAAAATTATCGCGCCGCCCGTATGTCGGGAGACCAGGTTGAAAGCTGCATCTTTATTAATGAATCCGCCAAAATGCCCTCAATGGACTGGCTGGTTTCCCTTTTCCAAAAAGAAAAACTATCAGGATCTGAACGCAAGGCACTGCTGAGCGGCCAATCCCCTTCCCCTGAAGTGGACCGGGGACGCATTGTCTGCTCCTGCTTTGATATCGGCAACAAAACCATAAAGGCAGCCATCCTGGAGTATAACATCACAACCACAAAACAGATCGGGGAAATCTTGCAGGCTGGCACAAATTGCGGTTCTTGCCTGCCTGAGCTTGGGGAAATCTTGGAAAATATGGCAGAAACTGTATGAGATTGGAAGCACTGTAAATTGAACATAACAAAAACTAAAAAAGGAAAATAACTTATGAAAATGATTACAGCAATTATTAAACCCTTCAAGCTTGACGAGGTGCGTGAAGCCCTGACAGAGGCTGGGATTGATGGCATGACCGTTTCCGAGGTCAAAGGATATGGCCGCCAGAAAGGCCATACTGAAATTTATCGCGGCGCAGAATATGCCGTAAACTTTCTGCCAAAAATCAAGATAGAGATCGCTGTCACTGCTGACATGGTTGACAAGGTGGTTGATGCAATTATCGGGACAGCCAAGACTGGACAGATCGGTGATGGCAAGGTGTTTGTCTCAAATATCGAATCCACCATCCGGATCAGGACTGAAGAGAAAGATGCTGAAGCCTTGTAGGCTTCAGCTTTTTTTAAGTGCTGAGAGGCGCACGGCCTTACGCGCTACAGCGCGGCATTTTTTAGGTCTCACGCCAGTTGCTTACGCAACGGCTGCGACAGCGCAAGCAAAGCTTGGCGCACACTTGTGCTTTGTTTCGCTGACGCTCAAGAACACCCCTGTCCCAGGTTAGATTGGGGCAATGAAAGAGACAGGCTAGAAACAAGGATTGGAACAAGAGAATGAGTTGAAACAACGAAGTTGAACAACGAGACAAGCACAAGCGTGCGCCGCGCTGTAGCGCGCCTGTCGGAGCATTGCGCAAGCAATTGCGTGAGACCTAAGAAATGCGTGAGATATAAAAAAAGCCTGCCAAGGGCTTGCAGTAACCTTGAAACGAAACAGACACAGTAAAGGAAGTAACGTGCTTGATAAAATAACAAAAAAATATGCTTATGGGGGGGCTGCACTTCTGGCCTCAGCGGCTGTTGTACTGGTCGCCTCAACGGAAACCAGTTTTGCAGCAGACACTGCAACTGAAACAAAATATGTCCTCAACACCCTGCTGTTCCTGATTGGCGGGTTTTTGGTGATGTGGATGGCAGCTGGGTTTGCCATGCTTGAGGCTGGTATGGTGCGTTCCAAGAACGTCTCCATGCAATGTACCAAAAATATTGCACTCTATGCTGTTGCTGGCCTGATGTTTTGGCTGGTCGGCTATAATGTGATGTATGACGGTGTTGCTGCCAATGGTGGCTGGTTTGGCAGTTTTACGCCAAAATCCATTCCTGAGCCTGCAAAAGATGCCGGTGACTATGCAGCCGCCTCTGACTGGTTTTTCCAGATGGTGTTTTGTGCCACCACAGCCTCTATCGTTTCAGGCACAGTTGCTGAACGTGTTAAACTCTGGCCTTTCCTGATCTTTGTTGCAGTCCTGACAGGTATCCTTTACCCAATCACAGGTGCATGGAAATGGGGCGCAGGTTGGCTTCAGGACATGAAATTCCAGGATTTTGCAGGTTCTACCCTCGTCCATAGTGTTGGCGGCTGGGCAGCCCTGACAGGTGCAATCATTATCGGTGCGCGCCATGGCAAATACGGCCCGAACGGTGAAGTCCGTGCGATTCCTGGCTCTAACATGACCCTTGTGACACTCGGTACATTTATCCTGTGGCTTGGCTGGTTTGGCTTTAATGGCGGCTCACAGCTTGCCATGGGTAGCCTGGCAGATGCCTCTTCCGTTTCCAAAATCTTCATGAACACCAATCTGGCTGCGGCTGCGGGTGTGATGTCTGCGATGATCCTCAACCAGCTGCTTTACGGCAAGGTTGATTTGACCTTCGCCCTGAACGGCGCGTTGGCTGGCCTAGTTGCGATTACCGCCGAACCCCTGACACCCTCCCCGCTGGCAGCAATTGCCATTGGGTCTGTAGGCGGCCTAATGGTGGTGTTCTTTGTGCCGCTGATTGACAATTTGAAAATCGATGATGTTGTTGGTGCGATTCCGGTTCATCTTCTGGCAGGTATCTGGGGCACTATGGCAGTGCCGCTGACAAATTCAGATGCAAGCTTTGTCACCCAGGCAATCGGTGTTGGTGCAGTTGCAGCCTTTACCATTGTTACCAGTTCTTTGGTTTGGCTGATCCTGAAATATACTGTCGGCTTACGGCCAACCCAGGAAGAGGAAATCATGGGTCTGGACCAGGCAGAGATTGGCCTTGAAGCCTATCCTGAGTTCCAAAAATAATATCAGGCCACAACAGGGGTTTTACTTTCCAGGTGAAAGTAAAACCCAATGGGCAGGATCTAGCGGCCAGACCGCAGGATCTGCGTCTTTTGTGGCCTCATATCAAAACCATGTCTGGGGCAGGACAGTTGCAAGGCTTCCTGCCCCAGATATTTTTATAATTTTAGGTATTGTGAGTACAGATGACCCAAAAACGTCGCAGAGGGGGACGTTTCTCATTCTTTGCCAAACTTTTTATCCGTAATGACACGCCGTACCCGGCTGCCCTTGATGGCAGGATTACACCCTGGATTGCCATTTCCAAAAATAACAAAAAAATAGCCCTGGGCAATATAGCAGGCAAACAAAAACAAAAAATAATGTCAGGGAGAACGGCAGCCAAAATACTGGATAGAAAACCGGTAACCAGAAAACAGCCAGGCCTGCCAAGGCTTGACATGCAGCTGAAGAAGGCCAGGCTGTTGCTTATTCTGAAGAGCGGGAAACCACCGAGAGAAAAAACAAAGACCATAACAAATGGCAATGGCACAGCGCAGGGTCGGCAGGACATTGCCCTGCAGGCCAGGCCAAAGATTTTGAAATGACAGACCAATAATTAAATAACAAACCAAAGAGGATTTACCGATGGCTGATGCCAGTGCAGTATTACAGATGATTCAGGAAAAAGGCGTGCGTTATGTTGATTTGCGCTTTACCGACCCGCGCGGGAAATTGCAGCATTTGACGATGGACATTGCCC
>JAJRRF010000138.1 GCA_024279735.1 Alphaproteobacteria bacterium | reverse complement strand
GCGGTATCCATGCCCTGCACGATCAACACGAAAAAGACTAACAATTTAACACTATAGGGTCTCAAGCCCCCCAAACAAACATTGTCATTTCAACGCAAATTTCACGGCGTGGATACCGCATTTCTGCGGTATGACAGTGATCAAGTGTAGGATGTTGTGTACTATGATAGTGCGCTATGCGTCCATTTCTGTGCCTTGCTGACAAACAAAGTTACCGCGCCAAATATGAGCACTTGTTTTTGAGGATGCCCTAAGGCCATTTGTCAAAACAGCTATGAATTTATTTCCTTGTCATCCTGCTGGCTCATATGGTTATTGGTCGCCAAAATATTTTCAGATTAAGAATGATATAAATCAATACCTTACAAATGGGTCTTGCCCAAACTACCCTACCCTGGCAATATTATTAACTTTTACTATAGACATTTTAAATATAATATAACATATTATGTTTCATTCGTTTGATAATGAGCAGGACAAGATCCTCCCTGTCCCAAATTATTCAAACAACTGTTCCCAAGTAGTGCGTGATCCCATATTGTGGAGCGTCTTGGTCTCTCTTACGTTTCCCCACAATATGGGTTTTATCATGATGCCCTTTTATACTGGTCTCATGCCTGACCATCTGGCCAAACTATATCTGGCCTCTGGCTTCATTTCCATGTCAAGGACTGACCTTGACAGCCAGCCTAACCTGAAGAGAAAACTATGCATAAATGCTGTCTATCTTTTTTTATTGGTCTCGCCCTGATGTTCAGCCCCCCTGTCCTGGCTCGCCCCCATTACAGCAGTAATGATATTATTGTCCTTCCTACCCCTGCCAAGGCCAGCCTGGCTCTGCTACAAAAAAAATGCGCCAGGAGTGCTGCCCAGACGGACTATCTTGCGACAGAAAAAAATTGCAGGCTGTTCCTGGAACGACTCAAAAATACACAGGACAGTGAAACAGGCATCCCCCATATCCGGTTATGTGGGTTTTATGTTGGCCTGCTGACCCAAAGACTCAAGTTTGCGGATCACCAGCAACAAACCCTTTCTGTCGCGAATCTTGTTGATAATATTTCCCGACATTCAACAGGCCATGACCGCTTCAAGGTTGAGGAAAACTTTCTTATCCTGCTCCAGGCTCTAGACATCAAGGTCAATGTCCAGAAATGGTGTAAAAAGGCGGCCTTCCAGAACAGTGGTTACGCTATGGAGGTGTTGGGAGACTTTTATGAGACTCAGGGTCGTTATGAAGATGCCGGTTATTGGTATCGCCGCGCAATTGAGACCTTTATCATCCTGCCCCAAAACGGCGGCATATCAGCAGCCTATGCCCTTGGGGCAATGCTTGCTCTCTCACCTGGCGCGTCACGACAGCCACAAAAAGCCGCTCGGCTTCTGCTGCAATCCATGACCCTCGGCGATGAAAGCTTTGTCCAGACCTACCTGACACATAAAAAATGTAAAAATTGCCTGCCCCTGCAAACCCGCCTGCATATCCAGAAAATCCTGAAGCAACAAGGCCTGTATGACGGTTATATTGATGGAGACTTTGGTATCAAAACCAGGGAAGCAGTCATGCAGCTCTATAAACAACCTGACAAACTGTTGCCCCCCTCCCAATAGCGGACTGTTGTCCACCCCTCACCCTGTGAGCAAGGACAAGGCTGGCAAACGCTTCACAGCCAATATATCCTGTCCATCTGTCGAAATACGGGCAGAGGCTTTCCACAGTGCCTCCTCAACAACCTGCATATGGTATGCGTTGGCATGAAGCATCGCAAAATCATTGACCATGATCCCGACATGGCCTTTCCAGAATATAAGGTCACCCCTCCCAAGGTCACCCATCTCACTGATAGGAACCTCTTCACCCAGCGTCGCAACCTGCATATCTGAATCTCGGGGCGCGTAAAGGCCAGCAACCGCCATGGAGATCTGAACCAGGGCAGAGCAATCAATCCCGTCACTCTGCACTCCGCCCCATAAATATGGGATTCCCAGAAAAAGCTGTGCAGCTGACACAAAGTCTTCGGCAAATACGGTTTTTTCAGCCAGATGGCGTGCAATAACAAAGTTGCCATCTGCCAGTTCCATAAACTTTTGGCTTGTCCCCTTACCTTCCACAAGCCGAACACCTGTCAACTCACTGTTCATGGAAACAGAACTGAGCGGAGGGGTCTTGATATTGGCCTCTGGATAAATGAAGGTACGCAACACCATGACCCGGTGCGTTGTCGGGGTAATATCCTTGCCAAGGCATGAGGCCGGAAAATAACCGACATATCCATCACTGTCCAGCTGTCCCCAGCACCAGCCGGCATTATTCTCAAAAACCTGAAGGGTCTGCCCCTTCACCGCCTGGCTGACAATCGGTGATGTACAGCCCGGAGCCTCATGGATATTGGCAAAGGATTCCTTGACCTGGAAAGTTTGTCCGTCAATAAACTCCCTGGCCTCAACCTGACCCCGCAGTGTCACATTGGCAATATCATCACGATATGCATGAATTCTTTTATCCAAAGCGCCCCCTGTTTTCTCTTTCAAACGATCCGCAGACCCTAATTCTGTTTATAATGATCCATCTTATCTCTAGCCCGGTTTTATTTATAGCCCCGTTTTATTTATAGCAGAGTGTATAAAATATGGCCTATAAATGCGCCATTATAACATGTCTTTATAACCACAAAAAAAGACGAATCATAGCAAAACTTTAGTAAGTCTTGCCACAGTCCGTCTCCAGATATTTCAAGTTTGTGTCCCACAATAAAAGCAACTGGCCAGTACAACAGGCCTGCCTTTAGCCATCAATACCAAAAGTATGTGTCCATTTCTTACGGGCTGGGGCTCTTCTTTTAACAACCCTGACAGAACGTCTGCTGCTTTTCTTGCGGTACACAGTCCTGGTCTTGGCACGCCTGCGGTAAGATGCCACCTGCGGGGCACGGCCACCGATTGAGATTCTTGTATTACGCGCACCGTGCGCCTTGACAAGTGAAAACAACTGGGCGGCATGACCTGGGCTTAGCCTGACACAGCCATGCGAGGCTGGACGACCCAAAGCACCGACATGGCCTGTACCGTGAATGGCATATCCACCGCGAAAGAAGATTGAATGCGGCATAGGGGCATTATTATATTTTCTTGAATAATGCATACGGTGCAGGCGTGTTGGGCCATAGTTGCCGCGCGGTGTATTGTAGCCCGCCTTACCAGATGAAATACGCCAGCTGTGACGCAAAGAACCATCCACATAGACATTCATGGTCTGGCTACCGAGATTGACCCTGGCAACCACTTTTGCCTGGGCAACAGTAGACCACAGAGAGGAAGCTGCAATAATTGCAGCACATAAAAATTTAAAACGCATAACAAGCCCCCAATATTAGGATAATATTTTGTTGAAGAAAGTGCCCCAATTTATTTTTATTTTACAGCACTATACTGTCATATATATACAATATTTGAGGATTTATGGCAACTATTATCAAGTAAACAAAGAGTGTTCTTGCTTTTGCAGTAAACAAAAACAAAAGAGATATAGTAAAAATACCATTATGTCTCTACACATACAAAGTGGGGTCACTTGCCTCCATACCTATCTGAAAGGTATTCAAAAAAGGCACGGGCTCCCTGTGGTTCCCCGCCTACTGGCCTGCCAGGCCTGGGCTTTGGGATCCAGCCGAATAAGTCCAGGTGAACAAATTTTTCCGTTTTCGTGACAAACCGTTTCAGAAACAGAGCCGCCGTGATTGATCCAGCAAAATACCCTTCGGAGATATTATTGACATCAGCACATTTTGCAGACAAGTCCTTGTCATAGTCAGCCCATAGCGGCATTTGCCACATCGGGTCATAGACATCCTCTCCCTTGTCAAGCAAGGCGCGTGCCAGCTTTTTTTCCGTCGAATAGAGCGCGGGCAAATCGGGTCCGAGAGCCGCGCGAGCCGCTCCGGTTAGGGTGGCAAAATTCAGGATAAGATCCGGTTTTTCTTCATCTGCCAGTGCCAGGGCATCTGCCAGAACCAGACGGCCTTCTGCATCTGTATTGCCAATCTCTACCGTCAGTCCCTTACGGCTACGGATAATGTCACTGGGCCGAAAGGCATTGGCAGAGATATTATTGTCGGCGGCAGGGATAAGGATGCGCAGGCGTACCGGAAGGGCAGCACTCATAATCATGGCCCCAAGCGTCAAGGCTGTCGCTGCGCCGCCCATATCCTTTTTCATCAATATCATGCTGTTCCCCGGTTTCAGGTTCAGCCCCCCGGTATCAAAACAGATCCCCTTCCCCACAAGTGTAACTTTGGGATGGTCAGCATCGCCCCAGGTCAGGTCAATCAGGCGCGGGGCACGGTCACTTGCCCGGCCAACAGCATGGATAAGGGGGAAATTTTTCTCCAGCAAGTCATCGCCAACCACCGTATCCACTGCCCCGCCATGGCTTTCTGCAAGATGGCGCGCCGCCTCTTCCAGTTCCGCTGGACCCAGGTCGTTGGCAGGTGTGTTGATCAGGTCACGGCCAAAACCAATGGCTGTTGCTATGCGCATTGCCTCAGTCATGTCAGCCCCGTCAGGAATGAGCAGGTGGCGCGGAGCCCTGTGCAATTTTTCATTATAGCGGGAAAAGCTGTAACAGCCCATAAGCCAGGCAATAGTTGCCAACAAAGGTTTTTCTGGCTGGCTTTCAAAGTGATAGGCTCCTGGCGGTAGGGATTTTGGTAATCCCCCGACCAGAAAGGCATTATACTCATCGTCAGCCTTCGCTCCCAGTCCCATGACAACACCGCCCAGCTCACCATTTTTTCCTGGCAAAAGGCTATGGTTACCAGGAGAAGGCTGCCATCCAGTGCTATGAAGCCAGCCACGCTGGTCCTTGGTCAGGCCTTCCAGATCCTTGCCCAATGACCCAGCCCGGGCAAACCAGACTGGGCGCGTCCCAATCTTGGTTTCTTTGGGAAGCAGGATATTTGCAAGAGTGTTTTTAGGGTGTTTTTTGCCAGAACTATTCATAAAACAAGCCAATAAATTTAAAAGAGAAACCCATACCGTCCAGAAGGGATTAGCCCTTGTAAAATAATCCTGACAGACAGAAAAATTCCTGTGGGGCAGCCGGTTTTCCAAATGCAGGTTCAAAAGCAAGAACCTGGGCGAACCCCTTGACTACACCTTTTTCCTGGTGATGTCATTGTCCAAATCCACCCTGAAACAAAAAAAGGAAGCCTGGCTTAGGCTTCCTTTTGCTTAACTGATGTTTGTCTTGTCCCCAAGCCCATAAAGGCATTATTTTTTTGTCAAATCCAGTGGCCTGACATTCTGGCGCGTCACAGAACCTGTAGAAGCTGTCGTCTTGGGCGCACCCTGCGATACCCTGCGCGGGTCAAGGGATCTGGCCATCTGTGTTGCAGGCCTCGCATTCAAGGACTTGCCTTGGGCTGCCAAAACCTGGTGCAACTTACGTTTTGTCTTCATGGTTGGCTTGATGGCATGGGCACGTCTCAGGAAGCTCTCAGCCTCAGATGCCTTGTTCTCAAGCATATAGGTTGTTGCAATATTGACTAGGATAGACGGCCTGTTTGGCTTCATGGAGAGAGCCTGGCCAAAATAGGTTCTGGCATTATCCATATTGCCTTTTTGGGCATTCACAGTTCCCAGCGCAGACAGCACTTTCCAGTCTGGCCTGGCATGATCCAAGGCCTTCATAAGAAGCGGCTCTGCCCTTTTGATTTGTCCCTTTTTCAGGTACAGCCGTCCAAGCTCACCGGCAACCTCTTTATTATTGCCAGCATAAGGCTGTACCTGAATCAATGTTTTCAGGGCTGCGGATTCCTGACCCGCAAATTTCAGGTTTTTTGCATAGTTCAGGGCATATTGGGCATTTTTAGGCTCTTTCCTAAATTTTCCGCCCCAATAGGCAATAGCCTTGGTCAACTCTTTAGAGGTCACCTTGTTGGCAGCCTGTTTGGCAACAGCCTTATTCACACTGTTTGTCACTTTAGGTGTCCCTGTCAGAGACATGGTCTGGGGCGTAGAGTTACAAGCTCCCAAAATGACAGAAACCCCAAGAAGAGCAGAATACTTTACACGACTGGTTATTTTATCTTTTTGAATGATGTGCATGGAAACTATCCTGTCAAAATGATTTAAAAGATCTATTATATTGATTAGGTGCCATATTCTAGGACAGTTCTTAAAAATAGATTAAGGATAACCCATAAATTATCCTGACCTGTTTCATATCAGGACAGCTCTCCTCCAAAAATAGCGTAAAAACTATATATTTACGCACATTTTTATCTATCTTTTGCATTTCATCTAGGGCAACCTGCAAGCAGGTTCGGTCAGCTGACCTTGCCCTAACCCTTTGATGGTGCATATCTTAACCCGCAAATCGATTCGATTTGCTCGCACTATGCACTAGCTTGTTATTTTTCAAAAAAAAGGGCCGCCCCCAAAAGGACAACCCATTCTCACTCATTCTACTCTGATATCATTACATGTTGGAAATTTGGATTCCCGCAGGCCCGAGAATAACCAAAAACAGGACGGGCAGGAAAAATACAATCATCGGCACTGTCAGTTTTGGCGGTAGGGCAGCTGCCTTCTTTTCAGCAGCAGCCATACGTTCATCCCGGCTTTCCTGGGCAAGAACACGCAATGCTGTGCCGACCGGTGTACCATAGCGTTCAGCCTGCATCAGACTGGTTGTCACAGCCTTGACGCTCTTTAGCCCTGTCCTTATCGCCAGGTTTTCATAGGCCTGGTGGCGTTGGGGCAGGTATGACAGTTCAGCGGTCGTCAGGGTATACTCTTCAGCCAGTTCAATCGAGCCACGGCCAATTTCTGAAGCAACCTTGCCAAATGCTGCCTCAATAGACATACCAGACTGTACGCAGATCAACATAAGGTCAAGGGAATCAGGAAAGGCGCGCTGCATTGACTGCTGTCTTTTGTCAATCAGGTTCTTGACAAAAATATTTGGCATATAAAAGCCAATAGCACCTGCTATCAGGGCAAAAATAATGCGTACCGGCACCGGTTTTCCCATATCATTGACAAAAAACAGGTAAGCAAGAACCAGAAAAAACATGATAAAGGGCATGACCAGACTAAAGAACAAAAAGGCAAACTGGGGTTTAGGCCCACGCAAGCCAGCCATCTTCAGTTTTTCTTTCATCTCACTTGTTGACAACAGGGACTGGAGGTTTAGTTTCTCAACAACATTACGCATAAGGCCGCGCGTATCAGTGCGCAGGGTTCCACTGCTACCGGCACTCAGTTCCCTTAGGCGTTCCTGCCGCAGCTTGTCACGTTCAGTCGCAACATATTTCATTCTGCCCGTCAGCTTCTGTCCACTGAAGAAAGGGACTGTAAACATATAGATCGCAGCAAAAGAGCATACCGACAGAAACACAAACATCAGTGCTTCCGGGTTATGGATAAATTCGGTTATTGACATAAAGCCTCTCCTTTTAAAGGAAAATATTACAGGAGCATGATCCCCAACCAGCGTAATGCCTCAAGAAGTCAAATCATACATTATAGCTGGCCTGACCAATTCGGTGTTGATGTCATTAAGTTACATCTCACCTGAACAGGCCAGTCCATATTGTTACGCTGCCAGACAGTCCCTGGCCTTGTCGCTAAAAATCAAAGTTAATCATCTTACGCATAATCAGGACACCCACTGTCATCAGGGCACCGGCTCCGGCAAGGATGAGATGACCTGTCGGGTCTGTAAAAAGAACCATGATATAGTCAGGTGTGGTAAGATAAACCAGAGCCATCACGATAATCGGCAAGGCCCCAATAATGGAAGCAGAAGCCTTTGCTTCTTGGGAGAAAGCGATAACCTTGTTGACCAGCTTACGGCGTTCCCTCAGAACCTGTGACAGGTTGCTCAATGATTCAGCCAGGTTACCACCTGTTTTCGCCTGAATGGACAGAACGATCGCAAAGAAGTTAACTTCCTGAACCGGGATTCGCTCATACATGCGTCCCAAGGCATTCTCAAGTGTAACACCGATCCGAACCTGCTCCAACATCGACTTGAACTCTCCGCCGACTGGCTGGGGAATTTCAGAAGCAATAATTGTCATACAGTCATTCAGGGGCAAGCCAGAACGCACACCGCGAATAATAACGTCAATCGCATTGGCAAATTCAGTAATAAACTTCTTTTGCCTCTTGGCAGCCTTCTTGGTCAAATAAAACCTTGGCAGACCAAAAGCACCGACAAAAAAGCCCATCGCAGCGAGAATATAGTTACCTGGAGCCATTAGGTAAGTCAGGACAGCAACCACAGTAGCCGTCACCATACTATACATAATGAACTGCTCATTACTGATTTCCAGGCCTGCACGGACGATCCGCATATGTAGGGTAACCTTTTCGGCCGCCTTATGCTTTTCGTCAAGTTCATCCAGTGTGTCCTGTACCTTCTGACGCTTCCGCTGCATATCGTTCGCACTTGACTTCAGTGAGGAACGTTTGCTGCGGCTGCTTTCGACTGAAAATCCGGAAACCCTTCTTTCAGTTTTTTTCTCACCGGACAGGATTGGGTAAATAAGGGAATAGACAAGCCCCCCTATTCCCATTCCCGCCATAAGGAGAATCCCAAGCTGGGTTAAATTAAAACTATCCAAAGTCACCTCCTGCCATTTCAGCTGCTGACAATGCCTGCGTCAGACGCTCATGTTCACCATAATATCTCGCACGTTCATAGAAACGCGGACGGGCAATACCTGTAGACCGATGGTTGCCTATCAGATTCCCGTCTTCATCTTCACCCGTGATGTCATATACAAAGATATCCTGGAGAATTGGCGTTTCCTCTTCCATCCCAAGAACTTCCGTAATATGCGTGATTTTACGAGTACCGTCGCGAAGACGGGCGGCTTGGATAATGACATCCACTGAACCCGTTATCATTTCACGAATAGTCTTTGACGGAAGGTTGTAGCCCCCTGTCATGATCATACTTTCAATACGGCTGATGGCTTCCCGCGGGGAGTTGGCATGAAGCGTTCCCATAGAGCCGTCATGGCCTGTATTCATGGCCTGCAACAAATCAAATGCTTCAGGGCCACGAACCTCACCAACGATGATACGTTCAGGACGCATACGCAGACAGTTTTTCACCAAGTCTGTCATGGTAATCGTACCCTCACCCTCAAGGTTGGGCGGACGTGTCTCAAGTCGCACAACATGTGGCTGCTGGAGCTGGAGTTCCGCTGTATCCTCGCAGGTAATGACACGCTCATCTGGTTCTATAAACGCTGTCATACAGTTCAACAAAGTTGTCTTGCCTGAACCAGTACCGCCAGACACAACTACGTTACAGCGTGACTTGCCAATAATATCCAGCACAGTCGCCCCTTCAGGGGTGATAGAGCCAAAACCAACCAACTGATCCAGGGTAAGCTTGTCTTTCTTAAATTTACGAATCGTAAGGGCAGGCCCATCAATCGCCAAAGGCGGTGCAATCACGTTGACACGAGAACCATCTGCAAGACGCGCATCACATATCGGGCTGGCCTCATCAACGCGGCGGCCAACCTGGGACACAATACGCTGACAAATATTTAGAAGCTGGGCATTGTCAGCAAAGCGGATATTGGCCTTCTCAATCTTGCCATCCACCTCGATAAAGGTCACCCCCGCGCCATTGACCATAATATCGGCAATGTCATCACGCGCCAGCAACGGCTCAAGCGGACCATAACCAAGAACATCATTACAGATGTCTTCAATCAGATCTTCCTGCTCCACAATTGACATCACAACATTCTTGAGGCCAATAATCTCCCCAACAATGTCACGGATCTCATCGCGGGCAACATCAACATCCATATTGGACAACTGCGCCAGGTCAATGGTATCAATCAGGGCATTAAAAACAGTCGTCTTAATATCGTAATATTCTTCCGAATGCTTCTTCTCCAGCTCGGCCTCTTCCTCAGCAGCAAGGGCAGACTTCCGCTCCATCTCAACATTGGTTGTCACGAGCGGTGACTGGCCTGTCTGTGCTACACCTTGTGAAAAGGCAGGTTCTTCCTGAACCATTTCAAAGGCGTTGGCCTGGGAAGGGCTGAGAGCCCCCCCACCCTGACCAGGATGGGGAGAGGAAACAACATCTGTCCCAGATGAATACTGCTCTGGATTCTTCCCCTTGTTTGAAGGCGAACCATCCTGGTCATTTCTTTTTCCAAACATTATTCATTATCCTGTTTTCTTGAATTTCAGTTTGTCCAGCAATGGAGACAGCACTGACTTGGTCTCGACTTCTGCGACCTCGCCATTCGCCAAGCGCAATGCCAATTCCCTAAACTTTCTCGCAGGCTCAGAGTTTTTGGCAAGTTCCTCAATCATCTGACCGTTATTTGTTGCCGTGCCATAAAGCTGGGCATCAAAATCAAGTATTAGGGAAGTCTCAAGATCAAGAGCATTAGAGAAATCAGCAACTGAAATCTCTGGACGCTTGGGAACACCGACCTGATTGAGAACAAGCATAGGAGGACTATCATTTCCCCTGGTTTCAACCAGCATCTCAATAAGGTTTTTGGCATTCCTCAAACTTGAAAGCTCAGGTGTTGCAGTAATCACAATCTGGTCAGCTTGGGTAATCACATTACGTGACCAGCCTGTCCAGGTATGCGGTACATCTACTGCAATATAAGGAATGGACTGACGAATCACATCAATCACCTTGTCTGTTGCTTCCTTACTGAGATCATAGGTCTTGTCCAAAGTTGCCGGAGCAGTCAACAGGCTAAGATGCTCTGTCGTCTTTTCCAGCAAACGCTCCAGAAAAACATCGTCCAGACGGTCAGGTGCTGCCAACGCGTCTGCAATGCCCTGAACAGGGTCACTGTTAAAATCAAGCCCAACCGTACCAAAAGCCAGGTCAAAATCAGCAATGGTGACATCAGTCCCCAGAACCTTGGTCAGTGCCCAGGCTGTATTATGGCAGACTGTACTTGACCCAGATCCGCCTTTCGCGCCAACAAAGGCTATCACCTGGCCGATTGGGCCGCTGTCAGTACTTGCAAACAGGTTGGAAATTGATTCCATAATTTGCAGGGGATTGTTGGGAGACACAACATATTCATTGACTCCGCGCTGCACCAGGCCGCGATAGAGTATGACATCATTGACGTGCCCAACAACTACAATCTTGGTTCCCGCATCACAGACGGAAGCCAACCTGTCAAGGTCACTGAGCATCTGGTCGCGCTGGTGCATTGATTCAACAATGATCAGGTTGGGGGTTGGGGCATTGGCAAAAAATGCCATTGCTCCAGGAATACCGCCCATCTGAACCGTTACATTGGCCTTGGCCATCCGGCGGTCAGTGCCACAGGCTT